>NZ_DASZKT010000203.1:0-67662 GCF_035552695.1 Actinospica sp. | reverse complement strand
CCCCCACCAACCGCTCCGCTCTCAAGACCGAGCCGCGCGCCGCCGACGACAGCCGAGCGGGCTGGCTGCCGGGCGCGATTTATTGTCACGGTCGCGAAGCGGCGATTTTCCAAAGGCAAGGCAACTCTCGACCGCAGGCACCAGGACACATCACCAGGCACTTTCCCGAGGAGCTTGCCGCCGACGAGAAACGAGCGGGCTGGCTGCCGCGCGCGATTCATCGTCACAGTCGCGAAGCGGCCTTATTCGATAGCGGCCTTGTTCGATACTGCCAGCCGCCCGCTACAAGCCGTAGACCCGCGTCGCCGTGCCGCCGAAGACTGCGGCGCGGTCGTCGGGGGTGAGGCCGTCGGTGAGCGTCTTGGCGGCTTCGAAGACTTCGGGGTAGGTGCCGGCGAGGAGGCAGACGGGCCAGTCGGAGCCGAACATGAGGCGGTCGGGGCCGAAGGCCTCGAGGGCGATTTCGGCGTAGGGCTGGAGGTCGGCGACGGTCCAGGTGTTCCAGTCGGCTTCGGTGACCATGCCGGAGAGCTTGCAGACGACGTTGGGTTCGGCGGCCACTGCGCGGAGCCAGGTGGACCAGGCCGGGTCGGGGTGCGGGCCCGCGCCGGCGGAGGCCTCGGCCGCGTCGGCGGCGATGGGGGGCTTGCCGAGGTGGTCGAGGACGAAGGTCAGCTCGGGGACGGCGCGTACGACGTCGAGGGCCGCGGCGGCCTGGGACGGCCGGACGAGGAGGTCGTACGGGAGGCCCGCATCGGCGATGGCGCGCAGGCCGCGTTGCACGTCGGTGCGGGTGAGCCAGGCGGGGTCCGGCTCGTCCTGGACGAGGTGGCGGATGCCCTTGAGCGTCTGGCCGCCGGGGGCGTGGCGCAGGGCGTCGAGTTGCGCGGCGGGGTCTTCGGCGGTGAGGTCCGTCCAGCCGACCACGCCGCCGATCAGCTTGGTGCAGGCGGCGAAGGCGAGGAACTCCCTGGTCTCGTCCCTGGTCTGGGCGACCTGGACGAGGATCGTCTTCTCGACGCCCATCGCGTGGGCCTCGGGTTCGAGCTCGTCGAAGGGGAAGTCGCGCCAGATCGGCTTGAGCTCGGGGGCGCGCAGCCATTCCTGGGCGCGGATCTTCAGGTCCCACATGTGGTGGTGCGCGTCCACGATGGGCGTAGCCGTCATTATTTGAACCACCTCGTCGACGTCAGACTTCGTTGTCCAGTGTCATCGGCTCGAAGCGAACCAGCCCGCGCTCGCGCAGGTCCTGCCACAGTATCTCGGGTACCGATACCCCGGCCATGGCCGCGCAATCTCGCACTTGGTCCGCGTCGCGCGTGCCGACGAGTGCGCTGGCGACGCTGGGGTGGCGGAGGCCGAACTGGAGGGCGGCGGCGCGCAGCGGAACGTCGTACGTGGCGCAGACGGATTCGATCGCGAGTGCCCGCTGCACGAGCGCGGGCGGCGCGGGCACGTAGTCGTATGTTGCGGCTGCGCGCGGGTCGGCGAGCAGGCCCGAATTGAACACGCCGCCAAGGACGATCGTCACTCCGCGCGCCTCGGCCGCGGGCAACAGACCCTCGGCTGCGCTCTGGTCGAGCAGCGTGTATCTGCCCGCGAGCAGTACGACGTCGATGTCCGTCTCGGTGACGAATCGCGCGGGGACGGCGTTCTGGTTCATGCCGACGCCGATCGCGCGGAGGACGCCCTCCGCGCGCAGCTTCTCGAGCGCGGGGTACGCCTCGGTGAGCGCCTGCTCGACGTGGTCGTCGGGGTCGTGGAGGTACGCGATGTCGATGCGGTCAAGGCCGAGGCGTTCGAGGCTGTCCTCGATGCTGCGGCGCACACCGTCGCCGCTGAAATCCCAGCGGCGGACGTACGCGGCGGGGACGTCGAAGCCTTGGTCATCGTTCGAATTCACCGGGCCGGAGGCCGGCTCGAGGATGCGGCCGACCTTCGTCGACAGGACGAAATCCTCGCGCGGGCGGTCACGGAGCGCGGTGCCGAGCCGGCGTTCGGACAGGCCCAGGCCGTAGTGCGGGGCCGTGTCGAAGTAGCGGACGCCGGATTCCCAGGCCGCGTCGACGGCGGCGCGGGCTGCTTCGTCGTCCACGGCGGAGAAGAGGTTGCCGATGGGGGCGGCGCCGAAGCCCAGACGGGAGAGTTTGGGGACGCGCATGCGGATCACTCGGCGGGGCGCGGGCGCAGGCCGGTGAAGCCGCCGTCGACCGCGATGGACGTGCCGGTGACGCTGGCGGCGAGCGGCGAGGCGAGGTAGACGATCGCGGCGGCGATCTCCTCGGCCGTGACCAGGCGGCCCATCGGCTGGCGCGCCTCGAGGGCCTTGCGCTCGGTCTCCGGATCCTCGGCCGCGTCGAGCAGCCGGCCGACCCACGGCGTGTCGGCGGTGCCGGGGTGCACGCAGTTCACGCGGATGCCTTCGCGCAGGTGGTCCGTGGCCATCGCGAGTGTCAATGCGTAGACAGCACCCTTTGTCGCGCTGTAGAGCGCGCGCAGCGGGAGTCCGGCCACGGCGGCGATGCTGGCCGTGTTCACGATCGCGGCGTGTTCCGACTCGCGCAGATGCGGCAGCGCGGCGCGAGTGACGCGGACCATGCCGACGACGTTCACGTCGTAGACGTGGTGCCACTGCTCGTCCGGGTTGTCCTCGACGGTTCCGGCGGCGCCGATTCCGGCGTTGTTGACCAGTATGTCGATTCCGCCCAAGGCCTCGGCCGCGCTCGCGACGGCGCCGCGTACGGACTCGTCGTCGGTCACGTCCGCGACGAAGCCGAGCTTCGGGTCGGGCGCGGACGCCGGGTTCAGGTCCAACACGGCGACGGCGGCCCCGCGCTCGGCCAGCAGTCGGGCCGTGGCCAGGCCGATACCGGAGCCTCCGCCGGTGACGACGGCCTTCAGGCCGGACAGTTCCAAGCTGCTCACGCCGTTACTCCTTCGTTCAACCGACGCAGGTCTTCCAACCAGAACGTACCGTCGGGGAAGCGGTACGTGGCGATGGACGCGGGATACATCTCGGCGGAGAAGCCGGGGGCACTCGGCGCGAGGTACCGCCCGCCGCTCATCCGCACCGGGTTCGTGAAGTGCTCGTGCAGGTGGTCCACGAACTCGATGACGCGGTCCCGAATGCTTCCGGTGAGCGCGACGTAGTCGAACATCGACAGGTGCTGGACGAGTTCGCACAGGCCCACGCCGCCCGCGTGCGGGCACACCGGGACGCCGAACTTGGCCGCCAGCAGCAGGATCGCGAGATTCTCGTTCACGCCGGCGACCCGCGCCGAGTCGAGTTGCAGGATGTCGATCGACCCGGCCTGGAGCAGCTGCTTGAAGATGATCCGGTTCTGCACGTGCTCACCGGTCGCGACCCGCACCGGCGCGACGGCCCGGCGGATCGCCGCGTGGCCGAGGACGTCGTCGGGGCTGGTGGGCTCCTCGATCCAGTAGGGCTCGAATTCGCTGAGCGCCCGGACCCAGTCGATCGCCTCCTGCACGTTCCAGCGCTGATTCGCGTCGATGGCGATGCGCAGGTCCTCGCCGACGGCGGCGCGCGCGGCCCGGAAGCGTCGGATGTCGTCGTGCAGGTCGGCGCCGACCTTGAGCTTGATCTGGGTGAAGCCCTCGGCGACGGCCTGCTTGGCGAGGCGGGTCAGCTTCTCGTCGCTGTAGCCGAGCCAGCCGGGGGACGTGGTGTACGCGGGGTAGCCGGACTCGCGCAGCAGGGCGGTCCGCTCCGAAGAACCGACCTTTCCGGCGCGCAGCAGTTCGAGGGCCTCGGCGGGGGTGAGCGCGTCCTCGATGTACCGGAAGTCGATCTGCGAGACGAGCCATTCGGGATCGGCGTCGGCGAGGAACTGCCAGACCGGCTTGCCGGCGCGCTTGGCCGCGAGGTCCCAGGCGGCGTTGACCACGGCGCCGATGGCCATCTGCATGACGCCCTTCTCCGGGCCGAGCCAGCGCAGCTGGCTGTCCCCGATCAGTGCCCTGCTGAGGACGCCCGGGTCGTCGCACAGGTCCTGGACCTCGCGGCCGACCACGTGCTCGCGCAACGCGTCGATCGCGGCCACCTGGACGTCATTGCCCCGACCTATCGTGAAGGCGAAGCCGTGCCCGGCGAGCTCCCCGCCCCGCGCGTCCACGGCGTCGGTGCGCAGCACGACGTACGCCGCGGAGTAATCAGGGTCTGGATTCATGGCGTCCGACCCGTCGTGCTCTCGCGAGGTCGGAAACCGGATGTCATGGGTGTCCAACGCGAGGATGCGCGCGCGACCGACCGACATGGGCGCTGGGTCCTTTCAGCCTTCTGGTGGGACTGAATCTAGAAGGCGGAAGGGACCCAGCGCAAGCTATTCATCGGATGTATTCGACGGAGACGCGCGGAATCGGGGGTTGACACGACGCGGTGGGCGGCGCTAACGTCCAACCACGTCATATATGAGATATCCGATATGAAAGAGCGTCCTCCATGCCTGACACGGTGATGCGCTCGGTCGCGGTGCCCTCGCGCACCGAGGCGGTGCTGGACGCGGTGAAGCACGCGATTCTCACCGGAAACCTCATGCCGGGCCAGTCGTTGATCGAGACCGAGCTCGCCGCGCAGCTCGGCGTCTCGAAGACACCGGTGCGCGAGGCGCTGAAAACCCTGGCGGGCGCGGGGCTGGTCACGATGAGCCCGTACAAGGGCGCGTCCGTGCGAATGGTGGACGATGCCCTGGCGCACTCCGTCTACGACATCAGGGTGCTGCTGGAGCCGGAGGCGGTACGCCGTTCGGTCGCGCGCGCGGCGAACGGCGCCGGCCACTGGGAGAGGGCCGAGGCCGCGCTCGACGCCGCGGATCGGGCGACGGATCGGGCGGATCGGCAGCAGGCCAACCGGGAATTCCACCGTGCGCTGTACACCGGCTGCGGCAATGACCTGATGCTCGACATCCTGGACGGGCTGCGCGACCAGACGGCGCTCGTGTCCACCGCAGTGTGGGCGCGCAACGCCACGTGGGAGCAGGAGGCGGCCGAGCACCGCGCGATCCTCGAGGGCATCCGGGCAGGTCGCGCGGACCTCGCCGCGACGCTGCTGGAGGAGCACATCCGCAGCTTCTTGGAACGGAACTTCAACCAGGTCTGACCTGGAGTGGGGAACAGCATGCGGTCCGATGAAGGCACGGCGTTCACGCCGACGGGCGGCTTCGAGCGGCACCGGGCCGCGCTGCGCGGCGTGGTCGCGATCCCGGTGACGCCCTTCGACGGAAACGATGACGGCGGCGTGGACTGGGGGCGGCACGGGGCGCTGGTCACGCGGCTCGTCGACGCCGGGGTCGGCGCGATCACCCCGAACGGCAACACCGGCGAGTTCTACACGCTGGAGCCCGCCGAGGCCAGGCGTGTCACCGAGAACACGCTCAAGGCGGTGGGCGACCGGGCCGCGACCATCGTCGGCGTCGGCCTGGACACGGCGACCGCGATCGCCGCGGCCAGGCACGCCCGCGAGGCCGGGGCGCTGATGCTGATGGTGCACCAGCCCGTGCACCCGTACATCTCCGGCGAAGGCTGGACCGAGTATCACCGGCGGATCGCCGAGGCGGTGCCGGAGCTCGGGATAGTCCTCTACGTGCGCGACGCGCGGATCAGCGGCGCGCAGATCGGCCGGCTGGGCGAACTGTGCCCGAACGTCATCGGGGTCAAGTACTCGGTGCCGGACCCGGTGCGCTTCGCCTCCGTGGCCATGGACGCCGGTCCTGGCCGCTTCGAGTGGGTCGCGGGCCTGGCCGAGCTGTCCGCACCGGGCTATTTCGCGCTGGGGGCCACGGGATTCACCTCGGGCCTGGTCAACGTCGTACCCGAGATCTCGCTCGAACTCCACCGGGAGCTGGCCGGAGGCGATTACGCCGAGGCGCGGAAGATCTGGGCTCTGATCCGCCCGTTCGAGGAGCTGCGCGCGGCCGACTCGTCGGCGGACAACGTCAGCGTGGTCAAGGAGGCAATGGCGCAGCTCGGTCTGTGCCGGGCCGACGTACGCCCGCCGTCGCGCGCGCTGCCGCAGTCGATGCGCGACCGCATCGCGGCGATTCTGGTTTCGTGGCGCGAGCGGTGGACGATGTGACGAGCTCGAGCCCTCACGACACCGCTCCCCTTCGAAGTGCCGCGTGGTTCGGCGAGGGCTCGACCGGCGGGCATATTCGCGCCTTCTCGCACCGCTCCCGGCTCGCGCAGCTCGGCTACGAGCCAAGCGACTACGAGGGCACGCCGGTCATCGCGATCCTCAACACGTGGTCGGACATCAACCCCTGTCACATGCACCTGCGCGAGCGGGCCGAGCAGGTCAAGCGCGGAGTCTGGCAGGCCGGCGGATTTCCTCTGGAGTTCCCGGTATCCACGCTGTCGGAGACCTTCCAGAAGCCGACTCCGATGCTCTATCGCAACATGCTGTCAATGGAGACGGAGGAGCTGCTCCGCTCGTACCCGATCGACGGCGCGGTGTTGATGGGCGGGTGCGACAAGACCACGCCCGCGCTGCTGATGGGCGCGGCGAGCGCGGACCTGCCTGCGCTGTTCCTGCCTGCGGGCCCGATGTTGCGCGGCGACTTCCGCGGCGAGCCGCTCGGCTCCGGCACGGACCTGTTCCGCTATTGGGATGAGCACCGCGCCGGTCGGATCGCGGATTGCGACCTGGCCGAGGTCTGCAGCGGGCTGGCCCGCTCCCCCGGCCACTGCATGACGATGGGTACGGCCAGCACGATGACCTCGGTCGCCGAGGTGCTGGGCATGAGCCTGCCGGGCAGTGCGTCGATCCCGGCCGTCGACAGCGCGCATTATCGGATGGCGGCGCGGGTCGGCGTCGCGGCCGTTGGGCTGGCTCGGGCGGGTCGGCGGATCTCCGAATTCCTGACGCGCGAGGCCTTCGAGGACGCGGCGGCCACCGTTTTCGCGCTGGGCGGATCCACCAATGCCCTGATCCACCTGATCGCCATGGCTGGCCGCGCGGGGGTCGAGTTCACGCTCGACGACTTCGACGCGATCTCCCGGCGGGTGCCGGTGCTGGCGAACCTGCGTCCGTCGGGCGAGTACCTGATGGAGGACTTCTATTACGCCGGCGGGCTCCAAGCTTTACTCAATGAACTGAGTAAGGTCCCCGGAGCCCTGCACCCGGACCGTCCGACCGTCGGCGGCGGCACGGTCGGCGAGCACTGGGCACGGGCGGCCGTGCGCAACGCGGACGTGATCCGGCCGGTGGACCAGCCGTGCAACACGGAGGGCGGGCTGGCCGTGCTGCACGGAAACCTGGCCCCGAACGGCGCGGTGGTCAAGTACATCGCGTCGCGGAAGCCGAGCCTGCTCAAGCACACCGGTCCGGCCGTGGTCTTCGACTCGTACGCCGAACTGCGCGCGGGAATCGACGATCCGGAGCACGCGCTGACTGAGGACTCGGTGCTCGTGCTGCGCGGCGCCGGGCCGATCGGCGGTCCCGGTATGCCCGAGTACGGCATGCTCCCGATCCCGACGTACCTGCTGGAGGCCGGGGTCACGGACCTCGTGCGGATCTCCGACGCGCGGATGAGCGGGACGAGCTACGGCACCTGCGTGCTGCACGTCGCCCCCGAGTCGCACGTCGGCGGCCCGCTCGCGCTCGTGCGCACCGGAGATCTGATCACGCTCGACGTCCACTCGAGGACCCTGACGCTCGAGGTCGACGACGCCGAGCTGGCTCGCCGCCGCGAGGCCTGGCAGACTCCGGCGCCCAAGTTCGAACGCGGATACGGCGCGCTCTACCAGTCCCACGTCACCCAGGCCGACCAGGGCTGCGACTTCGATTTCCTCGCCCGCCCCGGGCACAACCCGCAGCCCGACCCGCACTGACAGAACACGCCCGCGAAACGTCGGTGCCCCCGGCCTTCGGTCCCATGACCGGGTTCGGGGGCATCGACGATTACGGAGGGCAGCTACCGCGCGGGGCCTCTAGCCGATCGCGGTCTCCAGGGCCTTGGCCATCGCGGCCTCCCCTGCCTCGTTCGGATGGAAAGGAGCGGCCGGCGAAGTCGGCACCAGACCCTCGACCCACTTCGTGCCGACGGCCTGGCACACGTCGTGGCCGATGGACGGCGTGTAGGTGTCCACGTATGTCGCGCCGTTCACCGAAGCCTCGTCCGCGAGCATCTGGTTGAGCTCCTTCTCCGTCTGCCGGAGGTAGGCGATGTCCCCGGAAGCTATGGGGACCACAGGCCAACAGCCGTTACCGGCCTCGGGCAGGATATCCGGATATCCGACAACATACACTGCCGCGTGCGGAGCATTTTGGTGAATCTGTTGAAGAACGGACCCGACCTTGGGTCCGGTCGCCTCGATCGCCGCAGCGAGCTGGTCGGTGCCGCCGCTGTTGTAGTACTGCGTGCACGGATCGCCGACCGGGTTGGTCAGGCTCTCCTCGGCGCAGGTCTCGATGATGTTGATGAAGCCGATGTCGTTGCCGCCGATCCCGAGCGTGACCAGGTTCGTGTCGCTGGTCACCGAGTCGAGCTCGGGCGCGTTGATCGTGATGCCGAGTTCGTTCTGCGGATTGTCCATCTCGTTCGTCGTCGAGCCGGAGCAGCTGGCGTCGGTGAGCGAGTAGCCGAGCGCGGCCGCGGTGAGCGAGGCGTAGTTGTGGTCCGAGCGCAGGCACAGGCCGCCGCGCTGGACCGGGATCAGCGGACCGGAGACGTAGGAGTCGCCGAGGGCCACGTAGCGGCCGTCGGCGGCGGCGTTCGCGTCCGCATCCGCTGAGGAGGTGAAGGCGCCGCCGACCAGGGCGAACACCACAGCGCCACCGAACGCGAGAGCACGGCGCGCATGCACGACTGTGGGCATGGGAGAGCTCCGAGACGAAGAAGGAGATGGTTACTCTGCGGTAACGGTGCAGCTGAGCTGATGATGTCTCGGAGGTTACGCGGCGTCAACGAGGCTCGCTGAGGCCTCGGACGAATTGGCGGATTCTTTACGCCGCGTCGCAAAACGCTGCCACAGCGTGCGCGAGAAGAGGTCCACGCCGAGCGCGACCAGCAGCAGCGCGACGGCCACGATCCCGTCCGCCCAGAAGTGGTTGCCGGTGACCACGACCACGAAGACTGTCAGCGCCGCGTGCGCCACGGCCAGGTAGCGCCAGCGCGACTTCGTGACCGAACACACCGCGATCGCGACGAGCACCGCCCACCCGACGTGCACCGATGGCATCGCGGAGAGTTGGTCGGCCTGGAAGCCGCCTATCGTGCCGTACACCGACTGGTTGTAGACGACGGCCGTGTCGACCATCCCGGTGACCGGCACCATCCGCGGCGGCGCGACCGGTAGGAACTGGATCAGCAGGCAGGCCGCGGTGACCACCGCGAGCACCGTACGCCAGCGTCCGTAGAGCTCGCGGTGCCGGGTGAACAGCCAGACCAGGAAGATGATGAGCACGGTGAAGTGCATGGTCGCGTAGTAGAGGTTCGCGGCCTGCACGATGAGCGGATGCGGGAGCACCCAGCTCTGCAGGCTCCGCTCGTTCGGCAGCCAGAGGGTGCGCTCGGCGTTCCAGATCCACTGCCCGCGCCCGACGGCCGAGTAGTCCCCGTTCCCGGAGAGCGAGCCGACGAGCTGCCACAGCCCGTAGAGCACGATGATCAGTGCCGCCTCGGACACGAACGGCCGCGAGCGCGGGGCCGCGCCGCGCGCCTTGAGCACGCCCCAGACGACGGCGAGCACCCCGGCGGCCACGGCCGCCTGCTGCCACGTCCACATGATGTTCGGCATGCTCGGCCCGCCCGCGATCGACCGTCAGTGAAAACTGTATGAGTCGATCATTATTCCACGCGGCGAAGCACGCTGTTCAGTCGGCCGCCGTCAATTCAGGTATTGCGCGAGGAGCATCCCCGGCCAGTCGGCCTTTCCCTCCCGCTTGATGACGAACGGCTCCACCTCGCTGAACCCCTGACTCACGTACCAGGCGTTCAGCTTCCGGTCGCCTCCCGCGTAGCAGTCCAGCCGCAGCAGCCGCAGTCCGCGCCGCCGGGCTTCCGCCCGCGACTCGGTCAGCAGCAGGCCGCCGACGTTCCGCCCCTTCGCCGCGCGCGAGGTGGCGAGCAGGTCGACGTACAGCTCCGGCTCCGGCGGCGGGCTGACGTAGTCCTTGGACTTCTCCGCGAGGGAGACCACCCCGAGGAGCTCCCCCACCCCGTCCTCGTCCTCCGCGAGCCGCATCTCCCGCCTCGCGATCCGCCCCTCGACCCTGTCGACGAGCTCCGGCCGCGCCGTCCAAGCGTCCGTCCCCCACTGCTCGGTGCGCCCTTGCGCCGCCAGCCACTGCACGATGCCGTCGAGCATCCGCAGCACGCCCGCCGCGTCCTCCGGCTCGGCGAGCCGAATCCGCACAGTCATAACGTCCCCCTACTCAGCCTCGGCGCCGCCAGCTGTGTCCTCGGCTTCGGCGGTGTCGACACAGCGCGCCGCCACTCCGGCCAAGTGCTGCTGGAACACGCTCCGCGCCGTCTCCGGATTCACTCTGGTCAACGCGACCATCGCGGTGATCACCACGTCGCAGAGTTCGCTCTCCACGTCCCGCCAGCTGTGCGAGAACCCCTTCCGCGGGTTCTGTCCCGTCACCCCGATCAGCGCCTCCGCGACCTCCCCCGCCTCCTCGGTGATCTTGAGGATCTGCAGGATCGTCTTCGTCTCGTCCGGCAGCGCACTGCCCCGATCCAGCCACGCCACCAGCCGCTCGATCGTCTCCCACGTCGCGTCGTCCATGCCGGGCAATCTATCGGCAACGCCGGGCCGCCCGCCCGGATGGATCCCTTTCATCCGGACGGGCGGAGCTTGAGCGGGGCGCGGACTCAGCCGCCGTACTGGACCACGATCTTGGTGTAGTCGTACGCGTTCTGCGTCACTTCGGAGCAGGTGCCGGGAGCCCAGGGCTCGACGACGCCGGCGGGGCACTGGAAGTCGCGGTTCGCCGACCAGAAGGAGAACAGGGCCGGGTGGTTCGACTGGGCGAAGCCCAGCACGTTGCTGAAGTCCGACTGCTGGAACAGCTCGGAGGGCTGGTCCGTGTGGCCGTTCATCAGGGTGATGCCGAGGTGGGACCAGGCCTGCGCGGCCGACCAGCCGTAGATGGTCTCCAGCTGCCCGACGGCGTCGTTGGCGATGGCCTCGGTCTGCCCGGTCTCGGTGCCGGAGGTGAGGCCCGTGTCGAAGTCCATGATGTTGACGACGTCGAGGCGGGCGCCGTCGGCCTTGGCCTGCTGGATCTCGTCGACGCCGCTGCCGGGGAAGCCGACGGTGGTCATCGGGACGGTGAGCGAGACCTTGATGTTCGGGTTGTTCGCCTCGAGGATCGCGATGGCGCCGAAGCGGATCGCGGTGTTCGAGTCGAGGGCGCCGTTCTCGTAGTCGAAGTCGATGTGCGTGAGGTTGTACTTGGAGATGACCTGCTGGTACGCGGAGGCGAGCGCGGAGGCCGAGCCGCAGGTCGTGCCCAGCTCGGTGCCGTTGTAGCCGCCGAAGGTCACCGCCGCGTCGCCGCCCGCCGCGCGGATCGCGTTGACGTCGGCTAGGACGGCCGTGTCGTTCGAGACGAGTTCGCTGGAGCTGCCGTCCCAGGCCGGCGTGCAGCCGCCGGAGTCGAGTACGAAGGAGAGGTTGAACTCCTTCTCACCCGAGCCGGAGACGATCGAGGAGATCGACTGCGGGGAGTTGTCCAGCGGCATCCAGTAGACGGGGTGCGTCCACGGACCGGAGCCGCCGGCAGAGGTGCCGGTACTGGTCGGCGTCGGCGACGAGGTCGGCGAGTTCGACGCGGTCGGGGTCGGCGACGGCGTGGACGACGACGTCGCGGAGGCGGACGGGGTCGGGCCGGCCGGACCGGAGAGGGCCACGTCGTCCGCGTAGTAGGTGCCCTCGGCGTACCAGCCGTGCACGTAGATCTGGATCGAGGTCTGCGACGCTCCGGTCGTGAACGTCGTCGACAGCTGCTGCCAGCTGGTCGCCGAGGGAGTCCACGTGTCGGTGCCACCGGTGACGCCGAGGTAGACGTAGGCGCCCTGGACGTAGCCGGAGAGCGTGTAGGCCGTGTTCGGCTGGACGGAGACGGTCTGCGCGCACTGCGCATCGTCGGACGAGGTGGCCGCGCCGGCGAGTGCGTGCGTGCCGGAGTGGACGGGACTGCTGACGACGGAGCCGGTGCCCGCGTCACAGGTCCAGCCGCTGAGGCTGCCGGTCTCGAAGCCGGGATTCGTCAGCAGGTTGACGGTCGCGGCGCCTGCCGCGGTGGACAGCACGCTGACCGTCGCGGCGCCGCCCAGCACGAGGGCGGCGGACGCGAGTATCGCGAGGCGCTTGCGCGAGGCAGGCGCTGATGGCGTGGGTGAAGGGCGCATGCCGAGAATGTGGTCCAGACCAATGAAGGTGTCAAGGGTCTAGACCAAAGTTCGACTCAAGGTGAGTTGAGCATGAGGTTAAGCCCGGCGGCCGCGGCCGAAACCGGGCATCCGGAGCTAGGCCGCGACGGCCTCGACCGGCATGGCGTGCGCGCGCCGGTATCCGCCGGGCGCCTGACCGTACTCCCGCTTGAAGGCCTTGGCGAACGCGAACTCGGAGCCGTAGCCGGTCCGCGCCGCGACCGCCGCCAGCGGTGCGTCGGACTCGCGCAGCAGACGGGCCGCGGTCGTCATCCGCCAGCGCGTCAGATAGGTCAGCGGCGGCTCGCCGACCATCGTGTTGAACTTCTTCGCGAAGGCGGCCCTGGACAGACCCGCGCGTCCGGCCAGCGACTCCACGGTCCACGAGTTCGCCGGGTCGGCGTGCATGGCGGCGAGCGCGGGGGCTATCGCAGGGTCCTTCAGCGCCGTCGCCCAGCCCGCGGACCGGGTCGGGCACTCGTCCATCCACGCGCGCAGGATGTAGAGCAGCAGCGAGTCGATCAGCGCGGGCACGATGCCGCTCGAGCCGATGCGCGGGCCGTCGAGCTCCGTGCGCAGCAGTTGGACGGCCGAGGTCAGCTGCGGATGGCGGCCGTCGCGGGTACGCAGGTGGATCAGCTCGGGCAGTTGGCTGACCAGCGGGTGCGGCCGGGCCCGGTCCAGGTGGTAGTTGCCGCACAGCAGGCTGGTCAGCTCGCCGCTGCCCCCGATGTTGTACGCGCCGACCAGTTCGTCGTCCTGGAAGTACTCGGCGCCCGCGACCCCGGCCGGGGTGCCCGGCTCGTCGGTCAGCACGTGCTCGGGGCCGGCGCGCAGGAAGATGACGTCGCCCGCCTCCAGCCGCACCGGATCGGCCGGCCCCGTGCTCAGCTTCGGGATCAGCCAGCATCCGCCGCAAAGCACGACGTGGAATCCGGCTCCGGCGGTCGGCGGCATGCGCAGGCCCCACGGCGCGCGGCCGTTCGTGCGCACCGACGCGGGGCGGTCGGTGCGCATCGAGGCCAGCGCCTCCGTCAAGACGTCCACGATCTTGCCCTTCCCCCGATCCCGGAACCGGATTCGCACATTTGGTTAAACAGTGAGCACGATCTTGCCGACAGACGTTCCCTCGTCGAGCAATTCGTGCGCCTTCACAACCTCTTCGAGCGGCAGTCGCGTGGAGACGTGCGGCCGGATCCTCCCGGCGTCGACCAGTTCCGCGATCGCCTCCAGGGACGCGTAGTCCGGCTCCACCGAGACTCCGGCGAAGCGGTAGCCGGCCTCCGCCACCCGCTTCGCGAACTCGGCGTCACCGTGCTGCAGGATGCTGATGAGCACGCCACCGGGCCGCAGCACCCGCAGCGACCGCTCGCCGTCCGCGTTCGCGTCGAGCACCACGTCCAGGTCGCTCAGCACCTCGGTGAAGTCGACGGCCCGGTAGTCGACGACCTCGTCGGCGCCGAGCGAGCGGACGAACTCGTGCTTGGCCGCACTCGCCAGCGCGGTCACGTGCGCGCCGCGGGCCTTGGCGATCTGCACCGCCAGGTGGCCGACGCCGCCGGCCGCGCGCGAGATCAGCACCCGCTGGCCAGGCCGCACGTCCGCCGCCTGCACGAGCCCCTGCCAGGCGGTCAGCCCGGCCAGCGGGATCGCCGCCGCCTCGACGTGCGAGACGGACGCGGGCTTGCGCGCCAACTGCCGCGAGGGCGAGGTGACGTACTCCGAATATCCGACCTCGGCGAACGGGAAGCCGGGCAAGCCGTACACCTCGTCGCCGACCGCGAACCTGGCCCCCGGCCCCGCCGCCTCGACCACGCCGGAGACGTCCCAGCCGACCCGGAAAGGCGGCTCGCCGAGCAGTGGGAACCCGCCGTTGCGCACGTGCGCGTCCACCGGATTGAGGGACACGGCGTGCACCCGGACGAGCACCTCGCCGGAGCGCGGGCTCGGCTTGGCCACCTCGACGACCTCGAGCACCTCGGGACCGCCGAACCGCCGTTGAGTCACGGTACGCATGGGTTCTTGCTCCTTCACGTCTTCGAATACTGCCGACGCCCCAACGCTACGAGGGCCGATCGAGACGCAGAATGGCTTCCAGTCTCAGTTCCATGTCTCAACGTCCGCGGAGAGGTGCTCCCGCGGATCAGCTGCAGAAGACCGAACCGCATCGGGCTGCCCGGTTCGACGAGCTTCGGCTCAGCTTCGGAAGATCGGGCTGCCCGGTTCGACGACGCGCACCCCGGCCTCGCGCAGCTCGTGCTCGATCTCCTTCTCTATCGTCTCCGCGGACCGGCCGCCCGCGTCGTACGTGCCGTGCGCGCCGTGGATCAGCCGCACGTCGTAGCCGAGCCGCCGCGCGCTGAGCGCCGTCGCGCGCACGCAGTAGTCGCTCGCCAGCCCGGCCATCAGGATCGTCGAGCCGGCCGGGAGCAGCTCGCCGAGCGGGGTGTCCGCGAAGGCGTCCATCCCGAACTTGTCCACGATCGCCTCGCCCTCCACCGGCACGTGGTAGAGCTCCCAGCCCGGTGTCCCGGGAAAGTCGGACTCGCCCTCGGCGCCGTTGTTCCGCACGTGCACGACCGAGGCGCCGACGGCCCGCGCCCGTTCGAGAAGCCCGTGCACCAGGACGATCAGCTGGTGGGCCGCGGGCACCTGTTCGGGTGGCTCCAGCATGTTCCGCTGCAGGTCGATCAGGAGGAGTGTGGTTGCCATGACTCCACTTTAGCTCAAATGTTCGAACGAAGCGTGCGATTCGCCGACCATACGCCGACGACTGTTTCGAGGCTCGGCCGGGCGTTCAGCTGCTCGCCCAGCTCCCGGGCCCTCGCCGCGTACGAGGGGTCGTCGAGCACGGCGACGACGGCCCGCGCGACTTCCTCGGCCAGCGCGGCGAGCCTGGCCCGGTCGGCGGGCTCCGCGGCCACCGGCATGCCGTACTTCCGGAGATCCTCCGTGTCGATCTGGATGCCCGCGCCCGCTCCGGCGATCAGCTTCGCGTTGTGCGGCTGGTCGGAGAACAGCGGGAAGAAGACGGACGGCAGACCGGCCGACAGGGCGCCGTACGCGGTGCCGGAGCCGCCATGGCTCAGCACGGCCCTCGCGCCGGCGAACGCGCGGTCCTGGGGCACCCACGGCTCGACGCGCACGTTGCCGGGGACGGCGCCGAGCGTCTCCGGGGCGAGCGAGTGGCCGGTGGTCATCAGCACCCTGACCGCAGGATGCGAGCGCCGCAGCAGTGCGCAGGCATCCAGCAGCACGCGGTACGCGCCGGGCGACCATTGCGAGTCGCCGGCCATGCTGCCGAGCGTCGCGTACACGAGAGTGGTTCCCTCCGGCGCGAGCTCGCCGTCGAAATCCTCGGCGGACGGCTCATCAGCCACCTGATACCGAACCGTCTGCGGGTACTCGCTCGGGTCCAGGCCCTCGGGAAGCCGTGTCACGTACGGCGCCTCCGCGATGATGCGCACGGCGTCCGGCTCGAAGGCGGGCAACACCTCAGCCGCGAACCCGTGCAGGCAGCCCCATTCGATCCAGGCGAGGCCGATCGCGACCTGCACGTGCGGGATTCCGGCGTGGTGGGCGGCGATCGGGGACGCGTACTCGCACGCCTCGTGCACGACCAGGTCCGGCTGCCAGCTCGCGCACAGCTCCTCGGCGACGGGCAGCGTCGCCTCCGTGCACAGGCGGCCGAAGTAGTCGCGGTTCATCAGCACCTTCGCCGCACCCGGATCCCGGGCGATCGTGTCCTGGATCCGCTGGTACTCGACCGGATCCGGTGGCGCGCCCTCGTGCACGGCGAACCCGGAGTCCTCCACGGCGGTCCGGGCCGCGGGCGGCACCAGGAACAGCACCTCGTGGCCCTGGGCGACGAACGCGCGGGCTATCGGCAGCAGCGGGCCGTAGTGGCCGGCCAGGGACGTCGAGCTGAACAGGATCCTCATTCGGCCGAGTCTAGGTCGGCGCGTCCGCGATCTCCCGGCCGTTTGCGGCGGCACGAAGGACGGCCCCGCCCTGCCGTAAGGTGGCGGCGGGGCGAGGCCGGCGGCGTGGGTCACACGCCTAGGAGGCGGGATGCGCGGGGGTCAGCGACCACGCTCCTAGCTTGGGAACAGCCGTGATCAGCTGTAGTTCTTCCAGGTGACGCTGAACGAGCCGCCGGAGATGGAGCCCGGCTGCGCCTTGGTGTCGGAGCCGCCGGTCATCACGATCTCGTTCGGCGAGTAGCTGCTCAGCGAGTTCCCGTCGGCCTCGGCACCGCTGAAGTTCACCGTGCCGAAGTTCGAGAGGTTGGCGATGGAGCCGTTGACCTCGGTCGCCTCGGCGATGACCTCGGCGGAGGAGTCCTGGTAGCCGGAGGAGCCGTTCGCCGTGGTGGTCTTGGACCAGCCCTCGGTCGAGTCGGTGAGCTTCATCGTGAAGGTGCCGTTGCCGTTGTCCACGACGCTGGCGCTGAGCGAGTCGCCCGCCTTCACGGTCACCGAGTACGCGCTCTCGGAGGCCGGGAGCACCTCCCACCAGGCGCCGTACTCGGCCTGGCCGCCGATGCAGTCGGCCTCCGTGCCGGTCTGCTCCAGCGCGGAGTTGTTGTATCCGTCGAGACCGACCCAGTACGACGAGTACGTGGTCTTCGACGTGCAGGTGAGGGTGGGCTGGACCCACGAGGAGGAGACGGAGGTGAACGCGCCGCTGTTGCCGGTGGCGGCGTAGCCGGACCAGTTGCTCGAGGAGACAGTGGTGTTGCTGCCGCGGTGGCTCAGCGCATGCAGGCCGTGGCTCTCCTGGTGGGCCAGGGCGGAGCTGATCTGCAGCGGGGCGGCCGTGCCGGCCGGGGCGGCGGCGAAGGCGGCCGGGGCGGCGAACAAGGCGGTGGCGGCGGCCGCGCCGAGCGCGGCCATACGGACGAATGACCTGTGGGACATGCGGAGCTTCTCCCTCTCGTGGGCTAAAGGGACGCGGCCGGGCGGCGGGAACGCGGGGGTCCGCCCGGCACGCCGTGTGAACCGCACCGACGTGTGTGGGCAATCGGTGCGGCCGTTGCTCAGCTTGCGGGTGGGGCACGGGGGCCGACAAGGGTTCCGAGGGCGTTTAGTCTTGAGCGAATTCCCTTACCGCCCCAACAATTCCGGACATAGCAGGGCACGAAGAGGGATTCGGTCCGGAGTCCGTACCGTTTCCGGGCGGGGACGCGAAGATCAACGTAAGGTCACGATTCGGAAAACACCTGAGGAAAGCCCTCACCATTCCGGGGGCCGTGACCGGTACGTTCTCTCATATAGGCGACGCCGCTCGACCAGCCGGGAGGACATCCGCGATGTACCCGAGTCCGGCGGATCCCGCGGCACCGCGCGGCGGTTCGGCCGACGGCGGGGAGCGGGCCGAGTTGCGGCTGGCGCACTTGCTCAACACCGGTCCGTTCGACGACGCCCTGCGCGCGGCGGTCGCGGCGAGCGGCCTGAGCCTGGACCGGATCCAGGACCGGCTCAAGCGGCGCGGTTCGCGGATCTCGGTGGCCACGCTCAGTTCCTGGCAGTCCGGGCGCTACCGCCCGGAGCGTCCGGCCTCGCTGCTGGTGCTCGCCGAGCTCGAGGAAGTCCTCGGCGTGCCGTCGAAGTCGCTGTCCGCCCTGATAGGTCCGCCGCGACCGCGCGGTCGCCGGCTTGCCTCGCTGACCGACAACCGGGGCTTGGCCGCGTTCAGCGACACCCCCTTGGCCGACATGGCATCCGCGCTGCGTCAGGTGGACATGCAGTGGGACGAGGCGCTGACGCGGCTGAGCACGCACTGCCGGCTCGAGTTGGACGCGCGCGGCCGGGAACGCGGGATGTACAGCCGGCTGCTGCTGCGCGCCGAGGTGGACGGCCCGGACCGGTGGATCTCCGGCTTCCAGCGCGACGATCCGGGACCGCCCGCGAAGCTGCGCGTGGAGCCGCCGCACCGGATCGGCAAGGTGATCGAGAACCCTCATATCGGACTCGTCGTCGCCGAGATCCTGTTCGACCGGCCGCTCAACCGGGGCGACATCATCATCCTCGAGTACACGCACGAGAACCGCACCCCGCGCCCGTACTCGACGATCATGCAGACGGCCTTGCACGTGCCGGTGCGCGAGTACCTGATGGAGGTGCGCTTCGACCCGTCGGCGCTGCCGGAGTCCTGCCACTACTTCCGCACCGCCGAGCTGGACGCGGACGCGCGGCCGCAGGAACGGCTGCTCAAGCCGGACGCGATCGGCTCGGTGCTGGCCGTCGCGTTGTCCGCCGGTCCCTGTCGTTTGGGAATTCGTTGGGACTGGGGTGACACGGCACCCCTTACAGTGGGTCCATGACTTCAGGACAGAGCACTGAGACCACGACGGCCGGACTGCTCGCCGCGGCGGACGAGGCCCTGATCGAGGCGGGGTTCAGGACCGGGGAGTTCGCGGAGGCAGAACGGCTGGTCCGCGCCGCCGCGCAGAGCGCCGAGCAGGACCGGGACGCGGCGGGCGCGGCCGCGGCGGCGAACCTGCACGGCTACCTGCTGCACTACCGCAACATCACGGCCCTGATGAGCGGCGGGCAGCCGGAGCCCGCCGACGTAGAGCTCGAGCGGGAGCGGTTCTCGCTGGCGCTGGCCGGTTACGAGAAGCTGCGCGCCGGGGCGGGGATCGCGGCCGCGGCGTTCGGCCTCGGCCTGTTCGAGCAGGTGCTGCACCAGGACTGGGATGCGGCGATGGTGCACTACCGGCGCTCCGAGTCGCTGATCCCCGCGCTGGAGGCGGCCGGCGATCTGTACACGCGCTCGGAGATACACCGGCACCTCGGCTTCTACCACCTGGTCGTCGACAAGCAGTTCGGCGTCGCCGTGCAGCACCTGCAGATCTCGCTCGACCTGCGCGAGGAGCAGGGTGAGCCGCGCCGGATCCCCAGCGGCCTGGTCGCGCTCGGCTGGGCCGAACGGGAGAACGGCAACCCGCGGCGCGCGGTCCTGCTGCTGCGGCGCGCCGTCGAACTCGCCCGCGCCGAGGGCCTGCTGCCGGCCCGGATCGCCGACGCGCAGCACGAGCTCGAGGAGTCCGAAGCCGCGCTGCGGGCCGAGGCCGAGGCCGAGCAGCCGGAGAACGACTGAGCGCAGACCGTCAGCCGTCTCAGCCGTCGCCGGCGAAGTCCTGCGTCATCCAGACCGTGCCGGAGCTGTCCCGGGTCACGGCGATTCCGACCTCGGTGTACGAGCTGCTCAGGATGTTGAGCCGGTGGCCGTCGTCCGGCGGCTGCTCGGCGAGCATGCTGTTGGTCAGCCCGACGGCCATGCTCGCGATCGCGGACTGCGTGTCGCTGACCGGGCCGCCCTCGCCGATGTTCTCGCCCGCCGAGGTCCACTGCACCCCGGCGGCGGTCTCCCGGTCGCCGAGCGCGGCCTCGCCGGAGCACTGGTGCGACAGGCCGCAGCCGTTCTCCATCCGCGTGTTGTGCGCGGACGCGCTGTTGATCAGGTTCGAGCTCATCGTGTACGGCTTGAGCCCGTTCTGCTTGCGCGCCTGGTTGATCACGTCGAGGACCTGCTGCGCGGCCGTCTCCGAGTTCGAACCCCCGCTCGTGGTGGTGGTCGCGACGACGGGTGCGGCACTCGTACGCGGGGCGGCGCTGGTCGTCCGGACGGCGGCCGTGGACGGCGCGACGGTCGGCTTGCCTGAGGTGCGCGACGCGCTCGGCGACGCGGAGACGGATATCGTCGGGATGGTCAGCGAACTCGGCGTCGCCTTCGCGGTGGAGGCGAGCGCCGAGCCGGTCGAGGTCGTCGTTATCGCGACGGTGTTCTGCTTCGAGTGGAGCCCCTCCACGGCCACGGCACCCGCCGCGACGACCGCGATCGCCGCGAAGGCTATGCCGATCGGCTTCGCCGCGGCCATCCCCGTCGTCTTGCCGCCGCGATGGGCGCCACGGCGGCGCGTTGCCTTGGGTTCCACCTCTATAAAGACGGTCGAGGCGCGGAACCCGGCGTACGCGGCCGGAATCGGCAGCAGCGCCATCCCGACGAGGAGGCGTTCCGGCGGGATCAGATCGCGGACCCATGCATCACAGTTCGGACATTCGCGGATATGCCGGGTGAAACGCTTGCGCCAGACCGAGGACGTATCGCCGTCCCAGTCATAGGCGACGTCATTGAGGCCGGGGCAGCGCGGCGTACGCGCGAGGACCCGCACGATGCACCGCGCGGCGTCCAACTGCTCCTTCATCCTGCCCACGCGCACGGCCACGTGGTGCGAGTCGGCCTGCAGCGCATCGACGAGCTCGGGGCGCGTCAGATGCCCGGACGCCTCCTGCCACCACAGCGCCAGCAGCTCCTGGTGATCCGGATCGAGCCACTGCACGGCCTGCTGGGTCTCGCGGCGCTGCCCGGACACATCGAGCTGGATGAGCGTGTGCTCGACGAACTCGCCGCCGGGATCGGGGATGTCGAGGCGCTCGTCGAACGAGGTCGGAGCCTTCACGGCCGAGCGCTGATGGTCCCGGATCTGGTTGACCGTGATCGCGACCACCCACGAGCGCAGCCGCTCGGGATCGCGCAGCGAACCGACGCCGCGCACGAGCTGGAGCATCGTCTCCTGGGCGACGTCGTCCACGTCGGCGCTGTGCCGCAGCGAGCGGCGCACGATGTTGTACACGAGCGGCAGGTACTCGGCGACCACCGCGTCGAGCGCCGCCGGATCGCCTTCCCGCGCGGCGCGCACCCATGCCGTATCCATCTGTAGGGACACGCCCGAACCACTCCCATCGCTTCGCACGCGTACCGCGCGGATCCGCCGTCCTTCGCTAGCCCTTCGCTATCGGAGACGTTCCCGGACCGGGCGAATCACGGAAATCTCGGAAGTTCCCGACGGGCTCATCTCACCACGGCGTTAGTAAAGGCATGGCAAGCTGGACTCCATGTCTGGGAAGCTCACACACGAACCAGCGCTCGACCGGCCGGAATTGCTGTCACAACCAACCCTCGACGCGCTGACCAAGCTCGGTCTCGCGGACCGGGTCGAGGTGGCCGCGATCGACCCGACGCTCGCGGACACCGCGGCGTTCTGCGCGGAGTACGGCGTCGCCCCCGAGGAGTCCGCGAACTGCGTGGTCCTCGCGGCCAAGAAGGCCGGCGAGGTCTTCTACGCGGCCTGCATGGTGCTCGCGACCACTCGAGCGGACGTCAATGGTCTGGCACGCCGCCACCTGGGTGCCCGGAAATTGTCGTTCGCCCCGATGGACGACGCGGTGGGCCTGACCGGGATGGAGTACGGCGGGATCACGCCGATCGGGCTGCCCGCCGATTGGCCGATCCTCGTCGACCGCGCGGTCGCCGAGTCCGCGCGCGTGGTCATCGGCTCGGGCATCCGCGGCTCGAAGCTCTGGCTGCCCGGCGGGGTGCTGGCCGAGCTGCCGAACGCGGAGCTGCTCGACGGGCTCGGCGTGCCGGTGCCCGCCTGACCGGAGGCCCGAGTGGGTCGGATCTTCCCAGCTGCCTCGGGGAAATTCGCCCGGCGCCGGAACGAACCTGTACAAAAGACGGCATGAGCAATACACCGTCCACCGCTTCGAGCGCGCCGCCGACCCGCGAGGAGGCCGAGGCCGTGCTGCGCAGCCTCGCCGGGGATGCCGCGCGACTGCGCGAGGATCAGTGGACCGCGATCCGGGCGCTGGCCGTCGAGGGGCGGCGGGCGCTGGTCGTGCAGCGGACCGGCTGGGGCAAGTCGGCGGTCTACTTCGTGGCCACGGCGCTGCTCCGCGCCCGCGGCGCCGGGCCCACGGTGATCGTCTCGCCGCTGCTCGCGCTGATGCGCAACCAGGTCGAGGCGGCCGGGCGCGCCGGTATCAGGGCCCGCACGATCAACTCGGCGAACCTGCACGAGTGGGAGGAGATTCAGGCGCTGATCGCCGAGGGCTCGGTGGACGTGCTGCTGATCTCGCCGGAGCGGCTGAACAATCCGTCCTTCCGCGACGAGGTGCTGCCGCGGCTGGCCGCGACGGTCGGGCTGCTGGTCGTGGACGAGGCGCATTCGATCTCCGACTGGGGCCACGACTTCCGCCCGGACTACCGGCGGCTGCGTGATCTGATCGGTTCGCTCGCGCCGGGGCTGCCGGTGTTGGCGACCACGGCGACGGCGAACGCGCGGGTGACGGACGACGTGGCCGAGCAACTGGGCACCGGGAGCGGGTCGGCGCTGGTGCTGCGCGGGTCGCTGGATCGCGAGTCGCTGCGGCTGTCCGTGCTTTCGCTGCGGGACAGTGCGAGCCGCCTGGCCTGGCTCGCCGAGCAACTGGGCGAGCTGCCGGGGTCCGGCATCATCTACACGCTCACGGTCTCGGCGGCCGCGGAGACGGCCGACTTCCTGCGATCGCGGGGGTACCCGGTGGCCGCGTACTCCGGGCGCACCGAGGACGAGGACCGTCGGCAGGCCGAGCGGGACCTGCTGGACAACAAGATCAAGGCGCTGGTGGCGACCTCGGCCTTGGGGATGGGCTTCGACAAGCCGGACCTCGGGTTCGTCGTCCATCTCGGCGCGCCCTCGTCGCCGATCGCCTACTACCAGCAGGTCGGGCGGGCCGGGCGCGGCGTGGAGCGGGCCGAGGTGGTGCTGCTCCCCGGCGTGGAGGACAGGGAGATCTGGCGCTATTTCACCTCGCTCGCCTTCCCGCCGCAGGCCACCGTCGAGCGGGTTCTCGGCGCGTTGGGTGCGGCGTCGAAGCCGTTGTCGACGATGGCGCTCGAACCGTTGGTGGACCTCAAGCGCTCGCGGCTGGAGCTGCTGCTGAAGGTGCTCGATGCGGACGGCGCGGTCAAGCGGGTGCAGGGCGGCTGGATCTCGACAGGCCAGCCGTGGTTCTACGATGCCGAGCGTTACGCGCGCATCACGGCGGCGCGCGAGGCGGAGCAGCGGGCGATGCTCGAATACGCGCAGACCACGGAATGCCGGATGGAATTCCTGCGCCGGCAGCTCGACGACACCGAGGCCACGCCGTGCGGGCGCTGTGACAACTGCACCGGCCGCAGGCTGGAGGCAACGGTCACCGAGAGCGTCGTGCAGGCTGCCGGATCGCACGCGAAGCGGGCCTGGGTCGCGATCGAACCGCGGCGGCAGTGGCCGACGGGGATGCAGGCCGTGGGCGTCGAACTGAAGGGCAAGATCCCGCCCGGCGAACTCGCCTCCGAAGGCAGGGCCCTGGCCCGGCTGACGGACCTCGGCTGGGGCTCGGCGCTGCGCGAAATGCTCGGCACCGGGGCGCCGGACCAGCCGGTCCAAGCGCAACTGCTCGGCGCCATCGTCAACGTGCTCAAGGAGTGGGCGGCGACGGACGCGGCCGGCGGGCCGGGCGCCGCGTGGAGCGGTGTGGGCAGGCCGGTCGGAATCGTCACGATGGAGTCGCGCAGCAGACCGCGGCTGCTGGCCTCGCTCGCCGAGGGCGTCTCGGAGATCGGGAAGCTGCCGATCGCAGGCTCCGTACACCGCGTGCGGGAGGACGCGCACGCGGGTCCGAGCAACAGCGCCTGGCGGCTGCGGTCCGTGCACGAGGCCTTCGATATCTCCGCCGAGCTCCGCGCCCGGCTGGCCGACTGCCCGGGACCCGTGCTGCTCCTCGACGACCTGGTGGATTCCGGCTGGACCATGACCGTCGCCGCGCGGCTGCTGCGCCGGGCCGGGGCCCCCGCCGTCCTCCCGCTCGCGCTCGCCGTGGCAGGCTGATCCGATCATGAAGCCCTATCTCAAGTCCCTGCACATCTACCCGGTGAAGTCCTGCCACCGGGTGGACCTGGACCGCGCCGAGCTCGAGCCCTGGGGCCTGGCCGGGGATCGGCGCTGGCTCGTCACCGACGAGGAGGGGCAGATGCGCACCCAGCGCGTGCAGCCCCGAATGGCCCTGATCCGTCCGGCGTATACCGAGGGCGGCGGCCTCCGGCTCACCGCGCCCGGCATGCCGGACCTCGACCTGCCTCCCGTGGCCCGCGCGCGAGGAGCCGTGGGGGCGACCGTGACCGTGTGGCGCTTCACCGGGCAGGCCGCGAGCGCCGGCCGCGAGGCGGACGAATGGGTGAGTTCGTTTCTCGGCGTGGCCTCGCGGCTGGTCCGGATGGATGACACCTCGGCGCGTCCGACCAATCCCGAGTACTCGCGGGCGGAGGACCGCGTCTCCTTCGCGGACGGCTATCCGCTGCTGCTCGCCTCGACCACGTCGCTGTCCGCGCTCGGCGACTGGATCGTCGAGATGGGCGGCGACCCCGTCCCGATGACGCGCTTCCGGCCGAACGTGGTCGTCGACGGCGCCGAGCCGTGGGCCGAGGACGACTGGAAGCGGGTGCGCATCGGCGAGCAGGCCTTTCGCGTGGTCAAGCGGTGCGGCCGGTGCGTGATGACGACGGTCGACCCGGAGTTCGGCCGGTTCGCGGGCCAGCAGCCGCTCAAGGCGCTGCGCAAGCACCGCCGCGAGGACAGGGACGTGTACTTCGCGGTGAACCTGATCCCGGACACGGTCGGGCCGCTCGATGTCGGCGCCGACTTCGAGATTCTTATCTGAGAGCGATGCGGCGAGTCTGAATTTCCCACAGGAGTTGTTCGGGGAATTCTTAGCCGGGTCACGATCGTCTGCCGGGGACGCGCGGATATCCTCCAGGCATGTCGATACCGGACCCCACGCAACCCTCCTCAGCCCCCTCCGGCTGGTATCCGACCGGAGAGACCGGTCCCGACGGCCTGCCCGTGGAGCGGTGGTGGGACGGCGCCACGTGGAGCGCGATGGTCCGGCCCCTCGGCGGGGGAGACGCGGGCGCGCCGGGCGCCCGCGGCAAGCGCAGTTCGGCCTTCAAGGGCCTGGTCGCCGCGGCGGTCGTCGTCGTGCTCGCCGGCATCGGCGTCGGCGCCTACTTCGCGGTGAGCGGCAACAACTCGTCCAGCCCGACGGCCTCCACCGGCAGCCAGCCGACCACCGCCCCGACCGGCAACGGCGGGTTCGGCGGCGGGAACGGCGGATTGGGCGGCGGAACCGGGAACGGCGGGACCGGCGGCCTGGGCGGCGGCGGCACGAGCTCGGCCTCGCCGCAGCCGACGGTGACCGGCGGCAGCGGCAAGACCGTTGCCGACCCGATCGACGCGCTGACCATCCCGGTGCCCAGCGGCTGGACCGGCACCGCCGGCTCGACCAGCGGCAACGGCAGCTGGCCGGCGCTGAGCACCGGACCGTACACCTGCCCGAGCGCGCTGGCCTCGCAGAACGGCACGAGCTCGAGCTCCACCCCCGAGTGCACCCGAGGCGGCGTCAACTTCACCACGACCAGCGGCTCGTCCGCGCAGGGCGTCGCCACCGGGGACATCGCGACCATGGCCAAGGGCAACTACGGCACGCTCTCCGCGCACACGGTGTCCAGCCAGGGCGCCGTCACCGTGGCCGGGCGCTCCGGCTACCAGGTCACCTGGAGCGTCACGCCGAACTACTCCGGCCCCAGCGGCACCGTCGAAGTGATCGCACTGCCGGTGCCGGGCCAGTCCGGGTACTTCACGCTGATCGACATCGGCGTGGACCAGTCCTCGCAGGCGCCGAGCCTGGCCACCGTCAACTCGCAGGTCATCTCCGCCATCACCGACTCGAGCGCCGCCGGAGCCTGATTCCCTGGTCCGCCGCGCCTCTCGCCACCATCGCGCCCGGCTGCGTGAGCTCCTAGAGCTTGCGCAGCCGGACGCGTTCGATGCGGTGGTCGGCCCCCTTGCGCAGCACCAGCGTGGCCCGGCCGCGGGTGGGCAGCACGTTCTCGATCAGGTTCACCCGGTTGATCCGGGCCCAAGCGCCGCGCGCGAACTCCATAGCCTCGGGTTCGGAGACCTCGGTGAAGCGGGCGAAGTACGAGTTCGGATCGGTGAACGCGGTGTCCCGCAGCTTGCGGAACCGGGCCAGGTACCACTGCTCGATGTCCGACTCGCGCGCGTCCACGTAGATGCTGAAGTCGAAGTAGTCGGCCAGCGCCATCCTGGTGCGCCCGTCCTGGCCGGGCAGGGCGGGCTGCAGCACGTTGAGCCCCTCGACGATCAGGATGTCCGGCCGGTGCACGACGGCCCGCTCGCCGGGCACGATGTCGTACACGAGGTGCGAGTAGACCGGCGCCTGCACCTCGTCCCGGCCCGACTTGATGTCCGCGACGAAGCGGGTGAGCGCGCGCCGGTCGTAGGACTCGGGGAAGCCCTTGCGCTGCATCAGGCCGCGTCGCTCCAGCTCGGCGTTCGGCAGCAGGAAGCCGTCGGTGGTGACGAGTTCGACGCGCGGGTGCTCCGGCCAGCGCGCGAGCAGCGCCCGCAGCAGCCGCGCCGTGGTCGACTTGCCGACCGCGACGCTGCCCGCGATCCCGATGACGAACGGGGTGCCCCGGGCGCGCCCGGCCCCCGGCGAGTCGCCGAGGAAGGTGCCGAGCGCGCCGCGCAGGCCGTGCACCGCGCCGACGTAGAGGTTCAGCAGCCGCGAGATCGGCAGGTACATGGCGCGCACCTCGTCGAGGTCGATCTCGTCACCGAGCCCGCGCAGGTCCTCGACCTCCGCGGCCGTGAGCGGCAGCGGGGTGCGTTCGCGCAGGCCGCTCCAGGTTTCGCGGTCCAGGTCCACGTACGGGCTGCTCGCCGGGGCGAGTTCCCCGGCCTCCGGCAAGATCGGCACGCACCTATTCTGTCCGATCCCCCGGACGCGGGCGCCACCAGGTCCGCCGCGACAGCCTGCGCACCGGCCACCACAGCAGCGCGACGACCACCGCGAACGGCAGCAGCCAGCCGAGCACGACCAGGATCACCCGGAACGTGGCGACGAGCGCGTGCCAGCCGTCGTCCAGCGCCGTGACGAAGGCGTTGTGATGAGCGGCCGGCGTGGTCGGCACGGCGGCCGCGGCGGGCTCGTAGTAGCCGACGGTCACGGTCGCGTAGCCGGTCTGGTCGGAGAGCGCGCGCTGCTGGGCCTCGAGGGATTCGAGGTCTGACTCGCGGCCGGCCAGGGCCTGTTCCAGCGAGATCAGGTCGTTCATCGACGCGGCCTTGTCGATCATCCCGCGCAGCTCGGTGAGCGAGGCCTGCGCGGACGCGATCCGGCTGTTCACGTCGGCGACCTGGCCGGTCACGTCCGTCTCGGACTGGGTGCGGAAACTGACGCTGCCGGTCCCGGCCAGCGCCGCGAGCACCGAGTCGAGCTTCGACGGCGGAACGCGCAGGAGCAGCAGCGCCTGGTCGGTGTTCACCGCGGCGGACGCCATCGGCAGAGTCAGCGGGCTGACGCCGGTTTCGGAGCTCTCCGTGGCGTCGGCACTCGTGCTCGGGGTTGGCAGGTTCTGCGCACCGACGCCTTCCGCCGCGGACGCGACGTAGCCGCCCGCCGAGATGACGACCTGTTCCGCGTGGTCGGCGGCCTGCTCGGGGTTCTTGACCGAGAGTTGCAATGCCGCCATGACTATCAGGTTGCCGGTGTTCGCGACATTCGTGGTCTTACTGGTGGAATTGCTGGAACCGTTTGAGTTATTCGAGTTGTTCAGTTTATTGGAGCCGCTGCCGCTCGGCACCCTGGCCTGCCCCTGCGCGGCGGCCGCCCCGCCGGCCGAGGAATTCGAGCCGCTTGACGAGCTGTTATCGCTGCATCCCGCGACCAGCCCGACTCCCGCCACTCCCAACGTCGCCAGAACGATCAATCCGACCGTGCGCGTGACACGTCTACGTATGCTCGACATCCGAGATCCCCATCCCTCTCCTGCGTGTTCGGCGGAGCTTGGATGCGAATGCTCTTGAGTTGGTTCCGCTAGCGTGCGGAGCATGTTCGAGTTCGACATCGTCCCGATGACCGACGGGCACGCCGACGCGGTGCTGGCGATCTACCAGGCGGGCCTGGAAACCGGGGACGCCTCCTTCCAGGCCGAGGCCCCCGACTGGCCGGCGTTCGACGCGGGGAAACTGCCCGAGCACCGTTTCGTCGCGGTCGCGCCGAACGACGGCACGGTGCTGGGCTGGGTCGCCGCGTCGCGGGTCTCCAGCCGTCCGGTCTACGCGGGTGTCCTTGAAGAATCGGTCTATGTGAGCTCCGGCGCGCGGGGCGGCGGAGTGGGCCGGGCGCTGCTGGACAGGCTCATCGAGTCGACCGAGGCGGCGGGCATCTGGACGCTGCAGGCGGGGATCTTCCCGGAGAACACGGCCTCACTCGCGCTACACGAGCGGGCGGGTTTCCGGACGCTCGGCGTGCAGGAGAAGATCGGCAAGCACGGCGTGCGCGGTTGGCGCGACGTCGTCCGGCTGGAGCGCCGCAGCCGGAACGTGTCCTAGACGAGCCCGGCGGCGATCAGGCAGCCGAAGACGAGCAGAGTCGCGGCGGTCAGCAGGTTCGCGCGGCGCTCCATCCACGGTGCGGTAAGCCGAGCCACGCCGAGCGTCGCGGCGACCGTGAGCCCGACGATCGTCGCCACCGTGACGCCCGCGAACACGAGCAGCGCCCCGACCGCCGTCGCACCGCCGAGCGCGCTGGCCGCGAGGAACACCGGAAGTATCGTCAGATCGGGCGAGGCGGCCGCGCCGAAGGGGACCGCGAGCGCGACGGCGGCGCGGATCCGGCCCCCGCCGCGGGATGGATGACTGTGGTGGCTGTGATCGTGGCGGCCGAGATCGTGATGGCTGCGATCGCGATGGCTGCGATCGTCGTTGCCGAGATTGTGGTTGCCGTGGTGACTGTCGTGCGCGTGATCGCGAGCGTGGCCATGATCGTGCGCATGGTCATCGTCATGGCCGTGGTCATGGCCGGGGTCATGCGCATGACCGTGTTCGTGGCCGTGGTCATGACCGTTGTCGTGCGCATGGCCGTGCCCACGGCCTGTCAGTTCGAGCGCGAGGAACACCGCGCCCGTCGCCAGCAGCAGACCGCCGACGACGTAGTCCTCGTACCGGACGACCGTCGCGCGGAAGCTCAGCCCGACCCCGATCAGCAGCGCGCCGAGCAGCAGCGAAAGCACCACGTGCGTGCCCGCGGCCGCCAGCGAGCGGCGCACCACGCGCTGCACCGGGTCCTTCCTGGCACGGCTGAGGACGGCCAGCGGAGCCCAGTGGTCGGGCAGCACGGCGTGGCCGAAGCCGACCCCGGCCGCGGCGAGGACGAGCGCGGATGCGGAGTTCACACCGCCAGACTACCGCTCACCTTCGCATCAGTGAAGATGAGAAGGTAAATGCGCACTCCTGCTTCCTGCGAGAAGTTCGCAAGTGAGAAGATGGGGCATGGCCCACCCAGCAGTCCCCGGCGAGCAACCCAAGGAGCACCACAGATCCGCGCTCGGCCGGACACTGCCCGACGCTCACGTGCAGACCGCTGTCGCCCACCTGGACATGCTCGCCGAACCGACCCGGCTGCGGCTGCTCTGGGCGCTGCGCGAGGGCGAGCTCGGCGTCAGCACCCTGGCGGAGACGGCCCGCTGCACGCCCACCGCGGCCAGCCAGCACCTGGCCAAGCTGCGCCTCGCCGGACTCGTCGACCAGCGTGCCGAGGGCCGGGCGCGGTACTACCGACTGCGCGGCGACCACATCAAGCGACTGCTGGACGAGGCGCTCGGCCAAGCCGAGCACGAGGTCGAGGGCATCCCGCACACGCCGACTTCGTAGCCGCCGAATTCGTAGCGGCCTACTGCGTTACCCGCCGATTCCCGTTAACTCGAGTGCACCATCCGGCGCGGTACGGCTAGCCTCGCTCGCATGGATCCGCTGCACTATCCCCCGAAGCCGAAGCCGGGCGACCGGGTCGCGATCGTCTCCCCCTCCGGCGGTCTGCCCGAGCTCTTCCCGCTCCCCTACGAGCTCGGGCTGCGCCGGCTGCGCGAGGATTTCGGTCTGATCCCCGTCGAGTTCCCCACCACCCGCGTGCTGGGCTCCTCGCCGGCGGACCGCGCCGCGGACCTGCACGCCGCGTTCGCCGATCCCGACATCAAGGCCGTGATCTGCAGTATCGGCGGCGACAGCCAGATCACCGTGCTGCCGCACCTCGACGCCGACGTGCTGCGCGCGAACCCGAAGCCGTTCTTCGGATACAGCGACGCGACGAACCTGCTGACCTACCTGCACACGCTCGGGATCGTGGCGTACCACGGCGGCGCGATCATGACGCAGTTCGGTCGCGCCGGGGCGATGCACCCGATCACCGCCGACTCGGTGCGCGCCGCGTTGTTCACGTCGGGGCCGTTCGACCTCGTCGAGAACAAGGAGTTCGGCGACATCGACGTGCCCTGGGACGACGCGGCCGCGTTCGAGCAGCATGCCGCGGAGTACCGGATGACCGAGTCGGCGGGCTGGAGCTGGCTGCGCGCCGACCGCGTCGTCGAGGGGCCGAGCTGGGGCGGGAACCTGGAGATCCTGTCCTGGCTTGCCATGGCCGACCGCAATGTCGGCGACCCGGCGCGGTACGCGGGCGGCGTGCTGGTCCTGGAGACCAGCGAGGAGCTGCCGAGCCACGTCGAGGTGTACCGGATCCTGCGCAACCTCGGCGAACGCGGGCTGCTCCGGCAGTTCGACGCGGCGCTGATCGGCCGGCCCAAGGCGTGGGCGTTCGATCGGCAGCTGAGCGCCGAGGACTCGGCGCGGTACCGAGGCGACCAGCGCACGGCGGTGGAGCGCGCGTTCGACGAGTACAACCCGGGCGCGCTGCTCGTGTTCGACCTCGAGATCGGGCACACCGAGCCGCAGGTCGTACTCCCCTACGGCGGCCTGATCCGGGTGGACGGCCCGGCCCGCCGGATCACTGTCACGTACTAGCCGCGCTGGACGTGCTGAACGCACTAGCCGAGAAACGCGGCGGTCTCGTCCACCCAGCGCTGGTCCGGATCGCTGGCCCACGGGCTCCAGATGACCACGCCCGAGCAGAGCTGGTGCGCGGTCTCCAGCTCGTAGCGCCAGTGATCCGGCGTCAGATAGCGCCCGGCCAGCTTGGTCCCGCCGTGGTACTGGGGCCAGAGGTAGGCGTCGACGGGCTTGCCGGGGGCGACGGTGGCGGCCTCGGCCATGATCTGGCGGAAGCGGGTGCGCCACGCCGGGCGATTGTCGCTGAACGTGTAGAGGCTCGGGAACAGGGCGTCCTCGCGCTCGGCGAGCCGCCGCTCCAGCTTGTAGTAGTGCGGGTTGGTGTTGCCGAGCACGCCGTAGTAACCGACCGTGCGCCCGGGTACGGCCTCGTGCGCCCACTCCAGCAGCTTCCGCAGTTTCTGGTAGTGCCGCTCGGCGACGGAACGCGCGCCCTTGAGATACAGCGTCTCGAAGTCCAGGACGACGGGGCCTGGGTGGCTCGACGTGCGCTGGACGTACGCCTCGTATGCGGACTTCGCGGGCAGTGCGAGCTCGGCCCCGCGCGGCCGCGTGCCGCGGAAGTTCTCCGGGTTCTGACCGGCGAGCTGCGCGATCGGCGCCTCGTAGATGACGTTCGACTTGACCGCGCCGACGCGCTCCAGGTTCACGTTCGAGTAGAAGGTGTTGTCGTAGACGGGGAATCCGGACGCGCCTGCGTCGGCAGCCGCGGTGCTGATGCACGTACCGCCGCCGCAGGCCAGGGCTATGGAGCCGGTGAGGGCGATGGTGAATATATGACGAATGATCACATCCGGCCGCTACCCGACCGCGTCCCGGGGACACCGCGCGTCCCCCGTTCGGACCGGTGCGAACCGACCGAACGGCGGGATGCCGAACGGCGAGATTTTGTCGGAGGCCGGTGGCAGAGTGACTCGGTAGAAGCGAAACATCCCGAAATTCGGCGATCTACACAAGGAGGCCGAGAACGATGCCCGATTGCAAGCTCCCGCACCCCGAGGGTTCCGTAGCCTGGCTCGACACGCTGCTCGCGACGGAGCAGGACTACCTGCAGTTCTATCAGCCGCTGTTCGGCTGGACCGGCGAGGCGGACCCGGCCGACACGGAGACGCGCTACGCGGTTCAGCAGGTGCACGGCAAGCCGGTCGCCGGGATCGGCCACATGGCCGAGGAGCACCCGATGATGCCCTGGACGGGGTATTTCTCGGTGCGGGACGCCGAGGCCACCGTGGCTCGGATCCCGGAGCTCGGCGGCACGGTGATCTGCGAGGCGATGAACGCCGGCGACATGGGCCGCTTCGCGCACGGGATCGACCCGGGCGGCGCGGCCTTCGGCATGTGGCAGGCGCTGTCGTTCGCCGGCTTCCAGGTCTACGGCGAGCCCGGCTGCCTGGCCTGGCTCGAGCTGGTGACCACCGAGGGCAAGGCCTCGGCCGACTTCTACGGCGCGCTGTTCGGCGCCGAGGTGCAGGCGATGGAGGAGATGCCGGACTCGTACTGGACGCTGCACATCGGCGGCGAGCCGCGGGCCGGGATCTTCCGCGTGGACGAGGTGGAGAAGCCGCACTGGCGGCCGTACTTCCAGGTCGCGGACGTGGACATCACCGTAGCGGCGGCGCTGGGGGCCGGTGCGCATGTGACCGAGCCGGTGGCGGACACGCCCTTCGGCCGGATGGCCGGGCTGACGGACCCGAGCGGCGTCGAGATCAAGCTGGTGGTGCCGCCGCCCGGGATGTAGACGACTCGGCTGGACGAGGAGCGCCGGCCGAAGAGTGACGAAGAGTCCGGCGAGCGTGGCGCGACGGGCCGGGCCATCCACCCGAGGGGTCGTTCGGCCGGAATGACCGGTTCCGGCCCGTCGCACAGCTGCCCCCCGGCGCCACCATGCGGGGTCTCCCGGCCCCGGGCAGGTGCGAACGCGGCCGGCGCCCCTCCGTCGCCGCCCGTGCACCGGTCAAGCATGCCGGGCGACCGGCCGCCATGGGAGACCTTCGCCGTGGCGGAAACCTGCCGTGGCGCAACCACGCCACCCCATGAGCGTTGATAATCACTCTCCGTGATCAAAAACGGGATTCAGGGGGCGGCTGGCCACGTACGGTGCGGTGTGGGTAATCTGAGCCGTCGTCAGTTGCGAGCACTGCCGCGGGAGGGCGGGCATGGACGCGCAGGAAACGACGACGGCGACGGGAACGGAAGCGGAGCCGCTGGATCCACCGAAGAGTCCGACGCCTAAAAGACCCACACTGCACGGCGAGTTCCTCCGCGTGGTGCGCACCCGGCCGGACTGGCTCTACGGACTGCTCTGCAGCTGGGGCTTCGGATACGGCTTCCTCGCGTACATCGTCCTGTTCACCCATCCGGACCTCACGCACGATCCGAAGCCGACGGTCGTGCTCGTCGTGCTGAGCGCCATCGCGGACGGTTCGCTGACCAATCAGCTCGCCGCCGAGCCGACCTGGGCCGCCGACCTGTTGCGCGGCGGCGAGGACCCGGCGCGGATCCTGCGCGTGCGCAACCTCATGCTCTTCGTCTGCGAGCTCTTCTTCGTCTGCACGGTCGTCGCGATCGTCGCCCGGCTCGGCCACTCGGACGCGTGGATCCCGCGCGCGCTGCCGCAGCTCGCCGTGCTGCCGCTGGCGCCGATCGCGATCGGCAACATCACCTCGGTGCTCGTGCCCACGCCGTTCATGCGGCTGAGCTGCCGCTTCCAGGCGCCGGCCACCTGGCTGCGCTGGACGATCTACGTCTCGATCCCGTTCTTGCTCAGCTCCCTGTCGCTCGCGCTCTACTGGCTGCCCTCGAAGCTGGAGACGCGCTACGAGCCGAAGGTGCTGCGGACGGTCGGCTCGCTCAAGCACATCACCGTCACGCTCGCGTCGGCCACGCACGTGTACGTCACCATCTGGCTCGTGCTGATCCCGCTCTGGCAGCTCGGCGTCTGGCTGGTGTCGCTGCGGCTCGCGGACAGCCTGGCGCGGATGCGGCGGCACGGTCTGGCCCGGCTGATGGACCGGCACACCGAACTGGCCGACTCGCTGCCCGAACTCTCGCTCTACCAGTCCACCCGGCAGTTGCCCGAGCGTGTGCGGGAGATCCCCACCGACCTGCGCTCCGAACTCAAGCTGCTCAGCTCCGAACTGTTGGAGGCCTCGACCACGCTCCGGCTGTAGCGGCGCCGGGTTTCTGCTGACAGCGGGGTACGGCCTATGGCAGGGTGGCAGCCAGTACACTCTCCGTCGCGACGAGGACGACGGGGCATGACGTGGGGAACGAGCGCGTGAACAAGGGCACCCTGGGGCAAAGCGGACGAATACGCGTGCCCCGGCCCCTGCTCGTGCTCACCGCCGTCGTTCTGCTCGCGCTCGGCGCCGCCGCGATGGCCTCGGCCGACGGCTCGGCCACGCACGGCTCCGGTCCGCTCGGCCGGCAGTGGTGGCTGTTCGCCGCCGCCGCGCTGGCCGTCGGGATCATGACGCTGGTCAAGCTGCGTGAGCGCATCTCGGCCACGGATCCAGACTCGACGGCGCGGGCCCGGCTCAACCGCGGAGTACTCGCCGTCGTCGCGGTGCTGACCGCCGCTGTGCCCGTCGCGCTTTTCCTCGTGCGGACGCAGGCGCCGTCCACCCAGTCCGCGTGCGTGACGCAGTGCATCAATATCCTGTCGACCGGCGGGGCGACGGATCAGCCCACGCCGCCGCACTCCTCGGGGAACACGACCACCCAGCACGACGGCTTCAAGCTGCCGCTCGGCCTGATCCTGACGATTATCGGCATCGCGCTGGCGATCCTGGTCGTCACGGCCGTCGTCGCGCTCATCATCAGGATGCGCGACATGGCCAGGCAATCGGGGATCACCGGCGCTCCGCCGCCCGCGCTCGCCGAGGAGGCGGAGGACGAGTCGGCGCTCGCCGCCGCGATGCTGGCCGGTCGCAGCGCCCTCGAAGGTGAGGCGCGCGCGGCGATCATCGCCTGCTACGCGGCGATGGAGGACTCGCTGGCCATGGCCGGCGTGCCGCGCCTCGAATCCGACAGCCCCTCCGACCTGCTCGCCAGGGCGACGCGGCGCGGCGTGGTGGACGGACCGGCGCCCCGGCTGCTGGCGAAGCTGTTCCGGGAGGCGCGCTTCTCCACGCACCCGATGGACGCGCGGCACCTCGACGAGGCTCGCGGCGCGCTGGACGCGATCACCGAGCAGCTGACGGCCCGCCAGGAGGCGGAGTCGCAGAGCGCGGCGGCTGGAGCGAGTACGTGACCGTCTTCGAACGTCCGCCCGTCCCGCGCCCGCGCGTGCTGCTGTCGATGCTCTGCGCGGCGGCGCTCGCGGTCGAGGCCGCGCTCGCGCTGGTCGGCGGCTGGCTCGCGGCCGGTGTGGGCCTCGGGCTGCTGGCGGCGCTCGGCGTCGGGCTGGCCTGCTACGTCTCCGGCGCCGAGGTGATGGACGGTCAGTTCCGTCGGCCGATGCGCCTGGTCAGGCAGCGCAATCTGAGCATGCTCGGCTGGACCTCGCTGGTGGCCGCGGCACGCTCGTCCTCCGGCAACTTCCAGCACGCCGTGAAGCCCGAACTGGAGCGCCTCTACGCCGTGCGGCTGGCGGACAAGCACGGCATCAGCCTGCACGCCGAACCCGAGCGGGCCGCCGCCCTGATCGGCCCCGAGCTCTGGCCGTGGATCGATCCGCGGCGCCCGCCGACGCCGCCGCCGGTCAAGGGGCCGCGGCAGGCGCTGGACCGGCGCAGCGCGGCGCCGCCCGCGCCGCCGCCCGACACCGTGCTGCGTGCGCTGGTGGACCGGCTGGAACAGCTCTGACATCGTTCGAACGACGACCACGACCGAGGAATCGAGCACTGATGACCGACGAACTGACGCCCCAGCAGGCGGGGCAGCGCGCCCGGACCGTGCTCGACGAGGTGGAGCGCGCCGTGGTCGGCAAGCGCCACGCGCTCGAACTGGTGATGATGGGCGTGCTCGCCGGCGGCCACGTGCTCATCGAGGACCTGCCCGGCCTCGGCAAGACCCTGCTGGCCCGCTCGTTCGCCACCGCGCTCGGCATGGACTTCACCCGCATCCAGTTCACCCCGGACCTGCTGCCCTCGGACGTGACCGGAGCGCCGTTCTACGACCAGCGCTCGGCCGAGATGGTCTTCAGGCCCGGACCGATCTTCACCCAGGTGCTGCTCGCCGACGAGATCAACCGGACGCCGCCGAAGACGCAGGCGGCCTTGCTGGAGGCGATGGCCGAGGGGCAGGCGACGGTGGACGGCGTGACCCGGCCGCTGCCGCAGCCCTTCGTCGTCATCGCGACCGAGAACCCGATCGAGTACGAGGGCACGTACACGCTGCCCGAGGCGCAGCTCGACCGCTTCCTGCTGCGCACGCGGATGGGCTACCTGCCCGCCGCGGACGAGACCGCGATGCTCAAGCGGCGGATCGAGCGGGCCGCGCCGGAGGCCGTGCTCGAGGCGCGCACCGATCCGGCCGAGGTGCTCGCGATGCGCTCCAGCCTGGAGCAGGTCGAGGTGGACGAGGATCTGCTCGGCTACGTCATCGCCCTGATCACCGCGACCCGCGAGCACGCGCAGGTGCAGGTCGGCGCGTCGCCGCGGGGCGGTCTCGCGCTGGTTCAGCTGGCCCGCGCGCACGCCGTGCTGCGTGACCGGGACTACGTGGTGCCCGAGGACGTGAAGGCGGTCGCGGTGCCCGCGCTCGCGCACCGGATCACGCTGCGGCCCGAGCTGTGGGTGCGCCGCATCAACTCGGACGACATCGTCGCGGGGCTCGTCAAGTCCGTGCCCACGCCGCGCACCACACCCAACGCGGCCGGCGCACCCAAGGCTGCCAACACGCCAAAAACGCCCAGCGCGGCGAAGAGCGCATGAATCCGAGTCTGCGCCGGGCGCTCGGCCGCGCGGACGAACCGTCCGAACCGCTGGAGCCGCCGACGGCGCGGCCGGACGGCTGGCGGCTGTCCGAACGCGCGCACCGGCTGGCGCTCGTCGCGGCCTGCGCCCTGGTCGGCGCGCTGATCAGCGGGCACGCCTGGGCCTTCGCGCTCGCCGCCGGACCGGTCGTGTGGCTGCTGCTGGCCGTGACGCCCGGCTCGCGTCCCGACCGAGTCGCGGCGCTCACCACCGTCCCGGTGCGGCGCTGCTTCGAGGGCGAGCCGATGACGACGCGGATCGAGCTGTCCTACGCGGGTTCCGCGGGCGGCTTCGACCCGGCCGTCTACCCTGGCCCGGGCGTCGAGCTGGTCCGGCTCGAGCAGCACGGCGCCGTGCTCGACCTCGAATTCACCGCGCGGCGCTGGGGCCGCTGGAGCCTGGGCACCGTGGACGTCGACGTCTACGACCGGGGCGGTCTGGCGCGCCAGACCGTGCGCGCCGACCTGGGCGAGTGCGAGATCTTCCCGCTGCCCGACGACAGCTCCCTGACCCCGATCCCGACCCGGCTGCCGAACCGGCTCGGCGAGCACGCAGCGCGGCAGCACGGCGAGGGCCTGGAGTTCGTCGGCGTGCGGCCGTACCGCTGGGGCGACCGGCAGCGGCGGATCCACTGGGCCGCGACCACCCGCCGCGGCTCGGTGCAGATCAGCGAGTTCGCGGCGGAGCAGGCGACCGACGCGGTCGTGCTGCTCGACGCGTTCGGCGACGTGGTCGGCACCCGCGGCGGCAGCACGCTGGACGACTCGGTCCGGGTGGCCGCCGGGATCGCGCGGGCCTATCTGCGCAGCCACGACCGCGTCGGAATCGTCTCGCTCGGCGGCCGGCTGCGCTGGCTCACGCCCGGCACCGGCTCCACGCACCTGCTGCGGATCGTCGAATCAGTGCTCGACGTCCGCCGGGACCTGGGCTTCCAGACCCCCGACCTGGACCGCGTGCCGCCGCCCGCGCTGCCGAACGGCGCCCTGGTCTACGCCGTGACCCCGCTGGCCGACGACCGCTTCGTGGACGCGCTGCAGGATCTCGCGCTGCGCGGGAACCCGGCCGTGGTCGTGGAGATCCCGGCCGGCGAGCCGAGGCCGGATCCCGAGGACCCGGGCGCGCCGCTCGCGCTGCGGCTGTGGCGGCTCGACCGCGAGGCGCTGCGCTTCAGCCTGACCGAACGCGGCATGCCGGTCGTGGCCTGGGAGGGCGAGAACACGCTCGATCTGGTGCTCGCTCCGCTGCTGCGCCGCCCGGTGCACGGGAGGACGCGGTGAACACGATTCTCGAGTCGCTGCCGATACGGATCCTCGGCGCGCTGCTGCTCGTCGGCGCGCTCGATCCGGCGCGCTGGCCGGACTACCTCAGCCCGCAGTGGTTCCTCGGCGGCGCGGCGCTCGTCGTCGGGCTCTGGGCGGCCGCGCCGATCGTGGACCGGCCGGAGATGCGGTCGCACCGGCTCCGGCATCAGCTGCTGCGGTATCGCAACACCCTGCTCGTCGCCGCGGCCGCGCTGCTCGCCGCGTTCCAGGGCCCGCCGGTGTGGCTGACGGCCGTCGAACCGGCGCTGCTGCTGACCTACCTCATGTTCGTCGACGCGGGCACCGCTCCCGGTAGGCCCGCAGGTCAGCAGCTCAGCCACGCCGGATACGCGTACGCCGCGTCAGCCCTCGTACTCCTCGCGGCGCTCGCCCCGGTGAGCGGCGGCGGCTGGGGCCGGATCGTGGCCGGGATCGCCGTGCTCGGCACGCTCGGCCTGCTGCTCGCCACCCTGCGGCTGCGGTACACGGCGGGCTACCGGGAGAGCGGCGCGACCCAGGCCGCGCGGCGGCACTAGGGCCTCGCCGGGACCTAAGGTACCTAGTCGATCTTCGACCGTCTGAGGTAGCCCGGGGCGCCGCCTAAGGTAGCCGACGGGCCCGCGGACGGCGGCGAATTCGGGAGTTCGACCGATCCGCCGGGGCTACCTGGCACGGGAGTCTTGAGTCACCGGGGAGATCCCCCGGAGCAGGACTCGAGGAGATCCCGATGACCCAGCAGCCCATCAACTTCGCTTACGCCCTCGCCGCCCAGCGGCAGGCCGAGTTCGAGGCCGCCGCGCGGCGCCACACCCTGGTGCGCGCCGCCAAGCTCGCCAGGCGCGAGGCCAGGCGCACGGACGGCGCCGGCTCACCCGGGATTCCACGGCAGCGCGGCGCCGCACAGTGCGCCGCGGACGTCGGATGAGCGGCGCGGCCCCGCACACGGCCCGAATAATCCAGCTCCCCCTGTCGGAACCGCATGGCAGACTCACAGCTGTGGCGAGGTCAGTGAGTAGGGAGTTCATCGGTCGCGAGAGCGAGCTGTCCAGGCTGCGGGCCGCCCTGGAGCGGTCCGCGGCCGGGGCCCCGCAGACCGTACTGCTCGGCGGCGAGGCCGGGGTCGGCAAGTCCCGGCTGATCGAGGAGTTCGCGCGGCGCAGCGGGGCGCGTCTCGCGATCGGCTCCTGCATCGAGGTCGGCGGGGACGGCGTGCCGTACGCCGCGTTCACCGGCGCGCTGCGCTCGCTCGACGAGGCGCACCTGATCACCTGCGACGGCTGGGAACGGGACGAGCTCGCCCGGCTGCTGCCCGAGTTCGGCGCCGCGCCGCCGGCCCGGATCGACGACCAGTTCGCCCGCGCCCGGCTGTTCGAGGCGGTGCGCGCGGTGCTGGTCGGTGCCGCGGCCGAGCAGCCGCTGATCCTGCTGCTCGACGACCTGCACTGGGCCGACCGGGCGACCCGCGACCTGTTCGGCTACCTCGCCAGGGTGCTGCGCAACGACCGCGTGCTGCTGATCGGCACCTACCGGGACGACGAGCTGCACCGCGGGCACCCGCTGCGCCCGCTGGTCGCCGAGCTCGCCCGGGTCCGCGACGTGGAGCGGATCGACCTGTGCCGGTTCAACCGCCAGGAGAGCACGCTGCACCTCGCGGCGCTGCTGAGCACGCCGGTGACCGAGGAGGTGCTCGAGGACATCTACTGCCGCGCCGAGGGCAATGCCTTCTTCACCGAGGAGCTGGCCTGCAGCCTGGAATCCGGGGACGAGGACGAGCTGTCCTGGACCCTGCACGACCTGTTCCTGGCCAGGGTGGAGCGGCTGCCCGAGCCGACCACGGCGCTGCTCCGGCTGATCTGCTGCGCCTATCAGCCCACCCACACGCCGCTGATCGCGCGGCTGGCCGGGCTCGACGAGTCCGAGCTCGCCGAGCGGCTGCGGCCCGCCTTCGACGCGCACATCCTGACCGGCGACTGCGTCGAGGACGCCTTCCGCTTCCGGCACGCGCTGATGCGCGCCGTGCTGCGCGAGGACCTGCTGCCCGGCGAGCGCGCCCGGATCTGCCGCAGGCTCGGCGAGATCCTGGAGGAGGCGCCCGAGCTGGTCGGCGACGACGCCCGCGAGGTGCAGTCGGCGCACTACTGGTACCGGGCGAACCAGCCGGACAAGGCGCTGGCCGCGTCGCTGCGCGCGGCCAAGGTCGCGAACGCGCGCTTCGCCTTCGCGGACGAGCTCGCGATGCTCGAGCGGGCCCTCGAGCTGTGGTCGGCGGTGCCGCACGACCCGGGGAATCCGGCCGACGAGATCTACTGGATGTACCGGGCGTCGCTGGCGGCCGGCCGGGCCGGCGCGTCGGAGCGCGGCCTGTCCTTCGCCGAGGCCGGGCTGGCGGCGATCGACCAGCGGGAGCGTCCGACGCTCGCCGCGCATCTCTACGACCAGCGCGCGATGCACCGCGCCCACCTCGGGCACATCGAATACGAGGACTGGTACCGCGCCGTCGAACTGCTGCCGGCCGACCGCTACCCGGCCAAGCGCGCCTTCGTGCTCGCCCGGCTGGCGTCGAAGCTGTGCATCAACGGCCGGATGAGCGAGGCGCTGGCCGTGGCCACCGAGGCGCGCGATCTGAGCGTGCGGTTCGCGGATCAGGAGGACCGGGTGCTGGCCCTGTCCGCGTACGCGTCGGCGCTGTTCCACGCGGGCGACTGGGAGCAGGGCCTGGCGCTGCAGCACGCCGCGCGGAACGAGGCGCGGGCCATAGGCAAGACGCCGACGCTGCTCTCGCGCACCGATATCTTCATCTCCGACGAGCTCTACAAGGTCGGGCGGTACGCCGAGGCCGCGGGCATCGCGGAGAGCGCGCTCGGCACGGTCTCCGCCTCCAACCGCTCGCAGCGCGGCCTGCTGCGCAACAACATCGCCGAGCCGCTGATCGCGGCGGGCTGCTGGCAGGAGGCCGAGCAGCAGATCGACGCGGACCTCGACCACAGCCTGCCGGGCATCCAGGACCCGAGCCTGCTGCGGCTGCGCGCGCTGCTGCAGATCGCCCGCGGCGAGCTGGACGCGGCGGAGCGGTCGCTGCGCAACGTCGTGCAGCGGCGGCACGCCCAGGGCGCCGACGAGGAGCTGCAGCACCGGATCCCGGACCACACCGCGCTGGTGCTGCTCGCCACCGCGCGCGGACGGATCGACGAGGCGCGCGCCTCGGTGCACGCGGTGCTGGACGCGGGGGTCGGCGAGGGCTTCGAGTGGTGGTGCTGGGATCTGCTGCGCGCGGCAGCCGTCGCCGAGGCGGAGCTGGGCGACGAAGGCCCCGGGTCGACGGTCGGCCTGCTGCGCGAGGCGGCCGAGAAGCTGCCGCGGCGCGCGCCGATCCACGAGCTGTACGCGGCTCTGGTCGAGGCGGAACTCGACCGTGCGGCGGCGGACTGGGCCGGGCTCGCCGAGCGGGCTGAGCTGATCGGGGCTCCGGTGTACCTCAGGGCGCAGCTGAGGCTCCGTCAGGCGGCCGTGGGCCTTGGGACGCCCGGGAGGCGGCAGGAGGCCGCTGAGGCGGCGCGGGAGGCTCGGGAGGCGGCCGTACGGCTCGGTGCGACCGCGCTGCTGGCCGAAATCGACGAGCTGGCCCGCAGCGCGCGGCTGATGAGCGTCGTCCCCGCCGTGCAGAGCCCGAAGGCGCAGACGGCGCCGCAGCTGACGGTCCGGGAGACGGACGTGCTGCGGCTGGTCGCCGAGGGTCTGTCGAACGGCCAGGTCGGCGCGCGGCTCTACATCAGCACGAAGACCGTGTCCGTGCACGTGTCGAACATCCTGGCCAAGCTGGGCGTCTCCTCGCGCACCGAGGCCGCCGCCGTCGCGCACCGGGACCACCTGCTCGATGACGTCGCCTGATCACGGCAGCGAGCGGGCGGTCCCGGGGAAATCAGTGTGCCGCTACCTCACGGCTTGCGGCCCACGGCTCCCGCGATGCAGCGCTGGGCCGAGGTGAGCGGCCTGAGCTGCGGTCCGTCCGGCCACCAGTCGGCGCAGCGCACCAGGCCGGGCTCGACGAGTTCGAGTCCGGGGAAGAGCTCGAGCAGCTCGTCGTGCGTGCGGAAGGTGCCCGAGCCCATCGGGCTGTGCAGGAACGCCTCCTCCGCGTCGCGAGCGGTCGTGCTGTGCTCGTTCTGCGGGTCGAGGAAGTGCGAGAGCGCGACGAACGAGCCGGAGGGCAGCGCGTCGATGAGGGTCCGCATCATCTCCTTCGGCGCGTCGCGCGGGCCGTTGTAGTGGTGCAGGGTGCCCATCTGGAACAGCCCGAGCGGCTTGTTGAAGTCGATGAAGTGCCGGATCTCCTCGTTCTCCAGGATCGCCTTCGGGTCGAAGATGTCCGCGGCGACGAAGCGGCAGTTCTCGTTCTCCTCCAGCAGCGCGCGGCCGTGGGCCAGCACCACCGGGTCGTTGTCCACGTAGTTCACCCGGGCGTCCGGCCGCACCCGCTGCACCACCTGGTGCACGTTCTCCGCCGTCGGCAGGCCGGAGCCGAGGTCGAGGAACTGGTCGATGTCCGTCTGGGTGGCCAGGAAGCGGCAGACCCGGATCAGGAACCCGCGGTTCTCGAAGGCCAGCTCCTGGGCGGAGGGCATGTGCTCCTGGACCTGCTTGAGCACCGCCCGGTCGATCTCGTAGTTGTCCTTCCCGTTGAGGAAGGCGTCATAGACCCGCGCGATGCTAGCCCTCGTGGGGTCCACCCCCACCGGCGCACGCTGACCTGAAACGGAGGGGGCTGGACTATCCGTCATATGTTCGATCTCCTTAACCGGCTATGGTTTCCACGGCTCGGCACTGGCGTTCGGGCGCAACGTAACTTAGCGTAGAACCCCGTACCACGTTCGCAAATCAGCGAATCCTGATTCGCACCGAGGAAGGATCGAGGATGACGGCCGCTGAAAGCAACACCGGACGGGCCGGACCTTCGGTACGCAGGCTGATTCTGGGCAGCCAGCTACGGCGGCTTCGCGAGAAGTCGAGCATCAGCTGCGCCGAGGCCGGTTACAGCATCCGCGGTTCGGCCTCGAAGATCAGCCGGATGGAGACCGGGCGGATCAGCTTCAAGGAGCGGGACGTCGAGGACCTGCTCACCCTCTACGGGCTGATCGACGAGGAGGAGCGCAAGCAGCTGCTCTCGCTGGTCGCGGCGTCCAAGCAGACCGGCTGGTGGCACCGCTACAACGAGCGGATGCCCAAGTGGTTCGAGGACTTCGTGGGCCTCGAGGAGGCCGCGGCGCGCATCCAGAGCTGGGAGCTGCAGTTCATCCCCGGCCTGCTGCAGACGGAGGACTACGCGCGGGCCGTGATCGCGCACGGACAGCCGCAGGCGTCCGAGGAGACGATCGAGAGCCAGGTCGATCTCCGGATGCGCCGTCAGAAGATCCTGGGCGGCACGAATCCGCCGCGGCTGTGGACGGTCATCGACGAGTCGGTGCTGCACCGCACGCTCGGCAGCGTCGCGATGCTGAAGAAGCAGATCGAGCGGCTGCTCGAGGCGACGCAGCACTCGCACGTGTCGCTGCAGGTGATCCCGTTCTCCCGCAGCGGCTACGTGGCCGAGGGCGCGTTCTCCATCCTCCGCTTCGCCGAGGCCGAGCTGCCGGACATCACATACATCGAACACTTGACCGGTGCGCTGTATCTGGAGCGCCCTGACGAGATCGAAGTCTACGGCCGTGCATTCGACCGGCTGGTCGTGGACGCGGAAACCCCGCGCGGCAGCCGTCAGCTCCTTGAGAAGATCCGGCTGGACCTCTAGCGCCGAACATATTTGTGCATCACTGAGACGTGTGATTTCGATGGATCACCGTTTGCTGATCCCTGCCTGCATGCTAGCGTTCGTGCACGAGGCACATGCAATTGCAGAACAACGGTGCATGGGATCCATCGAAAGGCTGCTGACATGAGCAAGAACACGAAGATCACCAATTGGCGGAAGAGCTCCTACAGCGGGTCTCAGGGCAACTGCGTCGAGTTCGCGCCCTTCGGCGCGGACGCCGTCGCGGTCCGCAACTCCCGCGACCCCGAGGGCGCGGTGCTCTTCTTCGACCGCGTCGAGATGGGCGCGTTCCTGGCCGCCGTCAAGAGCGGCGAGCTCGACAACCTCGGCTGAGGCCGTCTCCCCCACCCCACCTACACCCCCGCGATACATCTCTGCGCGAGTGAGTGAAGGGCCGGGCTCTCCGCGTCACCCGACGACGCGGAGGGCACGGCCTCCTTCATGTTCGCACGCCGCGCTGCCCGCGGCAGCACCTATACGCATCAGTATTCGAATTCAGTGCGCGAAGTCAGTGCGCGCAGGCCCAGGACGCGTCGGACGTCGCCTTCTCGGCCATCGCGCGCAGCTCCCGCACCGCGCGATCGCGGTCCTCGGCGGCGTATACGGCGGAGCCCGCGACGAACACGTCGGCCCCGGCGTCCGCGCAGCGCTCGATCGTCTCCGCCGAGACGCCGCCGTCCATCTGCAGCCAGATCTGGCCGCCGTGCCGCGCGATCGCCTCTCGGGTGCGCCGCACCTTCGGCAGTACCGACTCGAGGAACTTCTGGCCGCCGAAGCCCGGCTCCACCGACATGATCAGCACCATGTCGAGCTCCGGCAGCAGGTCCTCGTACGGCTCGATCGCGGTCGCGGGCTTGAGCGCCATCCCGGCCCGCGCGCCGGCGGCCCGCAGGTTCCTGGCCAGCCTGATCGGCGCGGCGGCCGCCTCGATGTGGAAGGTGACCGACTTGGCGCCCGCCTCGGCGTACGCGGGGGCCCAGCGGTCCGGGTCCTGGATCATCAGGTGGCAGTCCAGCGGCAGCTCGGAGACCTTGAGCAGCGACTCGACGACCGGCAGCCCGAGGGTCAGGTTCGGCACGAAGTGATTGTCCATCACGTCCACGTGCACCCAGTCGGCCGCCGGGGAGATGGCGGCCACCTCGTCCGCGAGGCGGGCGAAGTCGCTGTTCAGGATCGAGGGCGAGATCTGTACGGCCATGTGCCCTATTCTTCCTCAGTGCGCTGGAGCAGTGCGAGATACATCGCGTCGGTGTTGTGCACGTGCGGCCAGAGCTGCACGTCCGGCCCGTCACCCAGCTCGGGAACGCCCGGCAGGTAGGGGCGCGCGTCGATTTGGCGCACGTCGTCCCGCGCGCGCAGCACGTCCTGGACCACGATCCGGGTCTCGGCGAGATGCGGCGAACAGGTGACATAGCCGACGATGCCGCCGGGTCGAGCCGAATCGAGCGCCGCGCCGAGCAGCTTCTTCTGCGTCTCGGCGAGCAGGGCCACGTCCGTGGCCGCGCGCCGCCAGCGGGACTCGGGCCGACGCCGCAGCGCGCCGAGCCCGGTGCACGGCACGTCCGCGATCACCCGGTCGAACAGCCCGGCCCGCCAGGCCGGCTGATTCCCGTCGGCGGTGATCACCTTGTGCAGCCCGGGAATCGGCTGCAGCGCGCGCTTGACCAGCCGGGCCCGATGCGGAGCGAGCTCCACCGCGACCAGTCGCCCGCCGCGCCCGGCGACGGTGGCGGCCAACAGCGCCGCCTTTCCGCCGGGACCCGCGCACAGGTCGAGCCAGAGCTCGTCGTCGCCGTCGAGCGGCACCTCGGCTACGGCGAGCGCGACGAGTTGACTGCCCTCGTCCTGCACGCCCGCGCGGCCGCGCCGGACCGTTTCGAGGCGGCCGGGATCGCCGTGCGGCAGGTAGGCGGCGGTCGGCGCGTAGCGGCCGGGTTCGGCGCCCTCGTCCAGCAGGTCTTCGATGGTGGCGAGCCCGGGCCGGGCCACGAGCGTGACTCCCGGCCGCTCGTTGTCCGCCTTGAGCAGGTCGTCGATCTCGTCGTGCGCGACCTTGCTGCCCCGATGCGCGGCGAGGCTGTCCCAGAGGGCTGAGACGATCCAGCGCGGGTGCGCGCGGTAGAGCGCGAGGTAGCCCTCCGGGTCGTCGCTCGCGTTGGGCGCGATGCGCTCGATCCACTCGTCGAAGCCGAGCTGCCCGACGCGGCGCAGCACGGCGTTGCACATCCGCGCGGCGCCCTCGTGCAGCACCTCGCGGGCCAGGTCCACGGTCGCGGCGACGGCGGCGTGCGGCGGGATGCGCGTGGCGAGCAGCTGATGCGCGCCGAGCCGCAGCACGTCGAGCAGTTCCGGGTCGAGCTGGCCGAGCGGCCGGTCCACGCACTCCGACAGGATCGCGTCGTACGTGCCCTGGGCGCGCAGCGTGCCGTACGCGAGCTCGGTGGCGAGCGCCGCGTCGCGCGCGTCGACGCGGCGCTCGGCCAGCAGGCCGGGCAGCACGAGGTTCGCGTACGCGTCGCGCCCGGAGACCGCTCGCAGCGTGTCGTACGCGGTTCGCCGCGCCGGATCGTAGGTAGCCATCAGATGATCTTATTCGAACCGCGCGTCGCCGTCGGCCAACCGCAGGCCGCGCGCCCAGTCGGCGGCGCTCATCCGCTTCCGGCCCTGCGGCTGCACGTCGCCGAGCCGCACGACGTGCCCGGAGCCGGTGCCGACCGTCATCCCGCGCTTGTCCAGCACGATCCGGCCGGGCTCGACCTCCGAGGCGCCGGGCAGCGGGGTGAGCGGGAAGAGCTTGACCCGCTCACCGCCGAGCGTGGTCCACGCGCCGGGCGCCGGGGTGCACGCGCGCACCTGCCGGTCGATGTGCTGAGCGGGCGTCTTCCAGTCGACGTGGGCGTCCTCGACGGTGATCTTCGGAGCGAGCGTCACGCCGTCCTTCGGCTGCGGCACGGCGTGCAACGTGCCGTCCTCGATGCCGTCGAGCGTGGCCACGAGCAGCCGCGCGCCGTCGCCGGAGAGCCGTTCCAGCAGGTCGCCGCTGGTGTCGGTGCGCCGGATCTCTTCTGTGACGGTCCCGTAGACCGGCCCGGTGTCCAGCCCCTCCTCGAGCTGGAAGGTGCACGCGCCGGTGATCTCGTCCCCGGCGAGCAGCGCGTGCTGCACGGGAGCGGCACCGCGCCACGCGGGCAGCAGCGAGAAGTGCAGGTTCACCCAGCCGCGCGGCGGAATCGACAGCGCCGCCGGCGGAATCAGCCCGCCGTACGCGACCACCGGGCAGACGTCCGGCGCGAGTTCGGCGAGCCGCTCCAGGAACTCCGGATCACGCGGCCGCCGCGGCGTGAGCACCTCGGTTCCGTGCTCCTCGGCGATCTTGCGCACCGGCGACCGCTCCATCCGCCGCCCTCGCCCGGTCGGCGCGTCGGGCCTGGTCAGCACGGCCACGACCTCGTGCCGCGGGGAGGCGAACAGCGCTTCGAGCGAGGGGACGGCCGGCTGCGGGGTGCCCGCGAAGAGAACGCGCATCAGCGGGCTCCGCCGAAGGTCGGGTGCGGGGACTGCTTGACGCGCACCGTCTGCCCGGCCCACTCGGCCTGCCGGATCGCGCGCAGCGCCGCCTTCCGCTGCTCCCGGTCGAGCCGGTCCACGAACAGGATGCCGTCCAGGTGGTCGGTCTCGTGCTGCACGCAGCGCGCCAGCATCTCGCTGCCCTCGACCACGACCGGATCGCCGTATTCGTTGAAGCCCTTCGCCACCACCCGCAGCGCCCGCGTGCACGGGAACCGGAGGTCCGGGATGGACAGGCAGCCCTCGTCCCCGTCCTGCGTCTCGTCGGACAGGTCGAGCGTCGGGTTGACCAGGTGCCCGAGCGCGCCCTCCACGTTGTACGTGAAGACGCGCAGCGACACCCCGAGCTGCGGCGCGGCGAGCCCGGAACCCGGCGCCTCCACCATCGTCTCGGTCAGGTCGCGGACCAGAACCCGCAGTTCCCTGTCGAAGTCCACCACGGGCTCGGCCGGGGTGCGCAACACCGGATCGCCGAAGAGCCGGATCGGTCGGATCGCCACGGTTCAAGCCCCTTAAGCCGTGCTGGTCGTTGTTCCGCTCAAGTTTACCGGCGCGTCGACGCCCTTCGTTCCGCGACGCAGCGGACCGCGTTCCAGGGTGGCAGAGTACGAATGTCGCGTCCGTCCCCGCGAGAAGGAGTGCATCGTGCCCGCCAGCTTCAAGGACCTCTGCCTCGACGCCGCCGACGACCGTGCCCTCGCCGAATGGTGGTGCACCGCGATGGGCTACCGGCTCAGCTTCGCCGCCGAGGGCGAGAACGCCGGCGAATGGGTCGGCGCCATCGAGGACCCCGCCGGCCGTGGCCCGCTGATCTGGATCAATCTCGTTCCGGAGACGAAGTCGCTGAAGAACCGGATGCACCACGACGTCTACGGCGACGTCCGGGAACTCCTCGCCCTCGGCGCGACCCTCGTCCGCGCCCGCGACGAGGAGATCCGGTGGGACGTGCTGGCCGACCCGGAGGGCAACGAGTTCTGCGTCTTCACGCCCGAGGGATAGGACGAACCGCGCTCAGGCCAGGTCCACCGGGTCGATGCGGATCCAGACCGGGTCGTTGCCGTGCTTGGCCGTGCGCACGCCGAGGGCGGTCTTGAGCGCCTTGGTGAGCCGCGCGCCGTCGGCACGATCGCAGCGGACGAGCATCCGTTCGGTCTGCTCGCCGGCGCGCTGGACGGGGACGGGGCCGAGCAGCTGGGCTCCGTCGGGGAGTTCGGCGAGGTCCAGTATTTCGCGCAGCGCCGGGTACGCGCCGGTGAGCTCGGCGATGCGCGCGCTCGGCGGATAGCCGAGCTCGGTGCGGTCGGCGAGCTCGCGGCGGGCGAAGCCGGCCGGGTCCCAGCGCAGCAGCGCCTGGGCGGCCGGCAGCGCTCCGTCGGCGCAGAGCAGCACGGCTCCGCCGCGGGCGGCCGGGCGGACCAGGGCCGCGGCGCCGAGCCACCTGCGCACGGCCTGCTCGGCCGCGCGCAGGGTGGGCAGGTTCAGGATCTCCGGCGCGTCGAGCAGCAGGGCGGCCGCGTACCCGCCGTCCGCCAACGGTTCGGCGCCCGGCGTCGCGAGGACGAGGGCGGGCTCGCCGGGGACGGCGTCGATCACGCCGCGCGCCGCGTTGCTCTCGCGCACGAGCACGCCGGGGAACGCCCGCCCCAACTCCTCCGCGCTGCGATGCACGCCGGTCGCCCGGCTGCGAAATCTGACGCCGCCGCAGTTCCGGCAACTCCACGGCGCCGCGGGGCGTCCGCACCATCCGCACTTCGGGTCCTGCCGGGGACCCGGCTGCGACAGCGGTCCGTTGCAGTGCCCGCAGCGCGCCGTCTCGCGGCACTGCGCGCATGCCAGCCGTGGCCGATATCCCGAGCGCGGCACCTGGACCAGGACGGGGCCTTGCGTCAGCGCCTCCCGCGCGAGCCGAATGGCCTGCGGCGGCAGATGGCCGGCGCTGGCCCCCGGATGCAGTTCGCGATCCCGGCCGCGCTCCTCGTTCAGTGCGAAGACTCGCGGCGCATGGTCCCGCACGGCCGTACGCGGAGCCACGAGCGGCCGCGCCCAATGCCGCTGCACAAGGTGCGCCGCCTCGGCCGTCGCCGTGTACCCGCCGATCAGCGCCCCCGCCTTCGCCTGATGCGCGCGCATGAGCAGCACCTCGCGCGCATGCGGATACGGCGCGAGGCGCACGGCGTGGCCGGAGTCCGCGTCGTCCCAGATCGCGACGAGCCCGAGATTCTCGATCGGCGCGAACTGCGCGGCGGCCGTGCCGACGACGGCCCGCACCTGACCGCGGCTCAGCGCGAGCCAGCGCCGGTACCGTTCTGCCTGGCCGAGGTCGGCGGTGAGCGCCACGTGCCGCCCCGCACCCAGGGTCTTGGCCAGCGCGAGATCGATCCGCGCCACGTCGCGTCCGGTGGCGGCGATGACCACCGCGCCCCGGCCTCCGGCGAGCGTGGCCTGCACGGCGGCGGCGAGCGCGCCGTAGGCATCGGAGTTCGGCAGCACGGTCCACACCGCGCGCGGCGCCTGCCCCTGCGCGAGCGCGTCGAGGTACTCGGCGCCGCCGGGGTACGCGGCCCACGGTGCCGGATCGGGCAGCGGCAGCGGTCCGAGCGGCCGCGGGTGCGCGGTTTCGGCCTCGGCGGCGGCGTGTCGCGGCGGAATGACGAGCCGCAGCACGTCCGCCAGCGTGCCGCCGTAGGCCTCGGCGACCTGGCAGGAGAGCGCGACCAGTTCGGGGCTCAGCACGGGCTCGGGCGAGACGACGCGCGCGATCGGCACGAGCGAACCGGTGAAGTCGGAACTCTCGCGGCGTTCGATCAGGAAGCCGTCGACGAGGCGGCCGGCGAACTTGACGCGCACCCGCACGCCCGGCTGCGCCGCGTCGGCCAGCTTCGCGGGCACCGCGTAGTCGAAGTAGCGGTCGAGGTGCGGCGGCTCGAGATCCACCGCGATCCGGGCGACGGGCCGGTCCGCGGCCGGGAGCACCGGCTTCGGCGGCGCGGACACGCGGGCACGCACCAGCGCCAGCTGCTCGTGCACGGTGCCCTGCTCCACAAATCCCCATTAAACAGCCGACCGCCGACAGTGACTTAGCTTTCGCAGGCCCGCTGCGCGATTGGCGCAGCGGGCTGTGCTCAGCTTCCGAGACAGTAGTACGGTCGGCGTGCGTAAGCCGGGAGTCGGGTTACGGCGTGCTGCATAGGACGGGGGTCGGGTTACGCGACCGCAGCACGGTGCTTGAGCTTTCGCGGGCCCGCTGCGCGATTGGCGCAGCGGGCTGTGCTCAGCTTCCGAGACAGTAGTACGGTCAGCCTGCGTAGGCGGGGGTCGGGTTACGGCGTGCGTAAGCCGGGGGTCGGTTACGCGACCGCAGCACGGTGCTTGAGCTTTCGCGGGCCCGCTGCGCGATTGGCGGCGCAGCGGGCTGTGCTCAGCTTCCGAGACAGTAGTACGGCCGGCGTGCGTAGGCGGGGGTCGGGTTACGCGACCGCGGCCTTGAGCGCCTCGACTCGGTCGGTGCGCTCCCAGGTGAACTCGGGCAGCTCGCGGCCGAAGTGGCCGTAGCGCGCGGTCTCCGCGTAGATCGGGCGCTTGAGGTCCAGGTCGCGGATGATAGCGGCCGGGCGCAGGTCGAAGACCTTGCCCACGGCGGCCTGGATCTGGTCCACCGCGACTGTCTCGGTGCCGAAGGTCTCCACGAACAGGCCCACCGGCTCGGCCTTGCCGATCGCGTACGCGACCTGCACCTCGCAGCGCGTGGCCAGGCCCGCGGCGACCACGTTCTTGGCGACCCAGCGCATCGCGTAGGCGGCCGAACGGTCCACCTTGGACGGGTCCTTGCCGGAGAAGGCACCGCCGCCGTGCCTGGCCATGCCGCCGTAGGTGTCCACGATGATCTTGCGGCCGGTCAGACCCGCGTCGCCCATCGGGCCGCCGATCTCGAAGCGGCCGGTCGGGTTGACCAGCAGCCGGTAGCCCTCGGTGTCGATCTCCAGCTCGGCGAGCTCGGGGTCGACCACGTACTCCTTGATGTCCGGGGCGAGCAGCGTCTCCAGGTCGATGTCCGAGGCGTGCTGCGTGGAGACGACGACGGTGTCGAGCCGGACCGGCTTGTCGCCGTCGTACTCGATGGTGACCTGCGTCTTGCCGTCCGGGCGCAGGTAGGCGACCTGGCCGTCCTTGCGCACCTGGGCCAGCCGGCGCGCCAGCCGGTGCGCGAGGGCGATCGGCAGCGGCATCAGCTCCGGGGTGTCGGAGCAGGCGTAGCCGAACATCAGGCCCTGGTCGCCGGCGCCCTGCCGGTCCAGCTCGTCCAGCTCGCCCTCGACCCGGGTCTCGTAGGCGGCGTCCACACCCTGCGCGATGTCCGGGGACTGCGCGCCGATGGAGATCGACACGCCGCAGGAGGCGCCGTCGAAGCCCTTCTTCGAGGAGTCGTAGCCGATCTCCAGGATCCGCTCGCGCACCAGCCCCGGGATGTCCGCCCAGCCGGAGGTGGTGACCTCGCCGGCCACGTGCACCTGGCCGGTGGTGATCAGCGTCTCGACGGCCACCCGGGACGACGGGTCCTGGGTGAGCAGCGCGTCCAGGATCGTGTCGCTGATCTGGTCAGCGATCTTGTCCGGGTGCCCCTCGGTCACGGACTCCGAGGTGAACAGGCGGCGATCTGTGTAGGGACGGACCACGGGGACTACTCCTTCATGCAGCGGCTGCTGACTCGACGGGTGCCAGTCTAACCGCCGTCACCCCGGCCGTGCCTAGCGGTATCGCCCTGTGAGCCGGCGTCGGTTCGGCCCGGCGCCGCAAGGCTTTGTCAGCCGCGGGCACGCCAGGCCGCGACCCGGTCCCAGACCTCTTCGGCCAGCGCGGATTTCGGCCCGGGCGGCACCGGGGCCTCGCTGCCCGCCGCGTCCAGGATCACCGCTTCGGTCTCCGGGCGGCCGAAGACCTTGTCCACGCCGACCTCGTTGACCACCAGCAGATCGACCCCGTAGTCGGCCAGCTTGCGGCGGCCGAGCTCAAGCGCGGAGTGCTCGGCGTCCCCGGTCTCGGCGGCGAATCCGACGACGGTCTGGCCCGCGCGCAGCCGTTCGTGGCCGAGTTCCCTGAGGATGTGCGGGTTCTGAACGAGCGTCAGCTCCGGCGCGGAGGAGTCGTCGGTCTTCTTGATCTTCGCTTCGGCGTAGTCCGCGGGGCGGAAGTCGGCCACAGCGGCGCTCATCACCACCACGTCGGCGTCCGCGGCGGCGGCGCGCACCTCGTCGCGCAACTCCAGGGCGGTGCCCGCGCGCAGCAGCTTGACGCCGGCCGGGTCGGGCAGTGCGACGTTCGCCGCGATCAGGGTCACCTCGGCGCCGCGGGCCACGGCCGCCCGGGCCAGCGCGTAGCCCTGCAGCCCGGAGGAGCGGTTGCCCAGGTAGCGCACCGGATCCAGCGGTTCGCGGGTGCCGCCCGCGGTGATCAGCACGCGCAGCCCCGCGAGGTCGGGGGCGGCGGATCCGCGGCGCAGCAGGCTACGGTTGAGGAGGCACAGAGCGGCCTCGAAGATCTCCCCGGGCTCGGGCAGCCGGCCGGGACCGGAGTCGGCGCCGGTGAGCCGGCCCACGGCCGGGTCGAGCACCACGGCGCCGCGGCGGCGCAGCGTGGCCACGTTCTCCCGGGTCGCCGGGTGCTGCCACATCTCGGTGTGCATCGCGGGCGCGAACAGCACCGGGCAGCGCGCGGTGAGCAGGGTGTTCGTGAGCAGGTCGTCGGCCAGGCCGTGCGCGGCGCGGGCGAGCAGGTCGGCGGTGGCCGGTGCGACGACGACCAGGTCGGCCTGTTGGCCGAGCCGCACGTGCGGCACCTCGGAGACCGACTCCCACACCTCGGCGGTGACCGGATGCCCGGACAGCGCCTCCCAGGTGGGCGCGCCCACGAAGCGCAGCGCGCTCGCGGTGGGCACCACGGTCACGTCGTGGCCCGACTCGGTGAGCCGGCGCAGCAGCTCGCAGGCCTTGTACGCGGCGATGCCGCCGCCCACGCCGAGCACCACGCGGGGCGCGGACGCGGAACGCGCTTCGGCTGCCATCTTCGGCTCGGCTGGGCTGTCCGTGCTTACAGCTGCTGGTTCGGCGGGACCGGGGTGGTCGGCTCGATCGGCTCGGCCGTCAGCAGGCCGGCGTTGATCTCGCGCAGCGCGATGGACAGCGGCTTCTCGTGCACGTGCGTGTCGACCAGCGGGCCGACGTACTCGAGCAGGCCCTCGCCGAGCTGCGAGTAGTAGGCGTTGATCTGCCGGGCGCGCTTGGCCGCGTAGATCACCAGGCTGTACTTGGAGTCCGTCGCCTCGAGCAGCTCGTCGATCGGCGGGTTGATGATGCCTTCCGGCTCACTCATGGACACGCGTTACCTCTTAGGCTCTAGGGGCTTCAGGGCCGGGAGACGCGGGCCGCCGCGCTCAACCGACACCCATCAAGGTTAACAGTTCGCGCGCCACGTCCTCGACCGAGGTGTTCACCAGGGTGACGTCGAACTCGCTCTCGGAGGCGAGCTCCTCGCGGGCGGCGGCGAGCCGGCGCTCGCGCACCTCTTCGGTCTCGGTGCCGCGGCCGACGAGGCGGCGGACCAGTTCCTCCCAGCTCGGCGGGGCGAGGAAGACGAGCAGCGCGTCGGGCATCGCCTTGCGCACCTGCCGGGCCCCCTGCACGTCGATCTCGAGCAGGGTGGGCTCGCCGGTGGCGAGCTTGTCGAGCAGCGGCCGACGCGGGGTGCCGTAGCGGTTGCCCGCGAACTCGGCCCACTCCAGCAGTTCGCCGTTCGCGATCAGCTTGTCGAAGCCGACCTGGTCGACGAAGCGGTAGTGCCTGCCGTCGATCTCCCCGGGACGGGCGTGCCGGGTGGTGGCCGAGACGGAGAGCCAGACCTCGGGGTGCTGGGCGCGCATGTGCGCGACCACCGTGCTCTTGCCTACCGCCGAGGGCCCGGAGAGCACCACAAGGCGGGGGCGGTTCGCGCCGTTGCCGGCTTCGGGGCGCGCGCTATCGTTCGAGGTCGTCACGCGACCTGAGCCTAGCGTATCGCCGGTACGCCGTCGGAACAGCGGACCGGCCGACACGCCACCGCCGGGACTTGGAGTCACTGCCCCGTGCCCCGTGACCCGCGGGGTCTGAGCGCGCGGTTGCGCGCATGCAGGCCCCGCCGGTCGTGCTTTTGCCCTACCCGGCGGAATTCACTTCCGCCGGTGACTACTTCGCCGAGCCGAACTCGCGCTCGAGCGCGGCGATCTGGTTGGCACCGAGGCCGCCGACGCGACGGTTCTCGGAGATCGAGAGCCGCTCCATGATCTGCTTGGCGCGGACCTTGCCCACGCCGGGCAGGGACTCGAGGAGAGCCGAGACCCGCATCTTGCCGATGACCGGGTTCTTCTGGCCTTCCTGAACGACCTCGGACAGGGAGGCGCCGGAGTGCTTGAGGCGGTTCTTCACCTCGGCACGCTCGCGGCGGGCCGCAGCAGCCTTTTCGAGGGCAGCCTGGCGCTGTTCGGGAGTGAGGGGCGGGAGAGCCACGCCAATTCACCTCAATGACGTCGAAATGGATTGTGGGGGTTGAGTCGGCCCGCCGGAACGACACTCCCGAATGCTCGGGTGTGACGTTTCGCCCGGCCGGTCGGCTCGGTGGTCCGTTGCCGGAACCTAGTCGCTTCTAGCTGGGGTTGCAAGGTGACACCCCCGCTGGTCTGCGATTAAACCGGAGCGTACCCGAGTCTGGCGTGCTGTGTGCGCCGGATCCCGCTATTCGCGCCGAGAACAGCGGGAATACGACCGGAATTAGGGTTCTATGTCCGAATTATTCGTGACCAGATTATTCCGACAAAGCGTCCGCACCCGCCCCCGACGGACCTCCGCCGCGTCCTGGAACCGGCACAGGCGGCGTCCCGGAACCCGCCGCCCGACAAGCGGATTCGCGCCGTCGATCATGTGGCTGACTCAAGGTCCAACCGTTGACCACCCGCGTCCGGGCACGCCGGACACCGAAAGGGAATTGCACGGGAATTTGTTTTTCTTTTCACAATTTCACGGATTTAACGGGTACCGCCGAATGGGACTATTCGGGTCTCAGGACGCGGCCGCCGGGTAGCCGAGCGCGGTGCGAAACTCCTCGACCGCCCGGCGCGCCGCGCGGCGCAGTACGGCCGCGTCCGGGCCGTGCCGCAGCACTTCGCGGGACATCGAGGGCAGGACGTTGGCCGTCGTTGCGCCGAACAGGCCGCGCAGGCCCTCCGGGGTGCCGCCCTGGGCGCCGAGCCCGGGCGCGAGCACCGCGCCGTTGAGCGTGGCCAGGTCGAAGGGGATCGGGTCGGTGAGCGTGGCGCCGACGACCGCGCCGATCGGGCCCATCGGGACGGCCTCGCCGTTGCGGGCCGCCGCCTGGGCCAGGATCGAGGCGCCGACGGTCTCGCCGCCCTCGGCCACCGCGCGCTGGACCGCCGCGCCCTCCGGGTTCGAGGTGAACGCCAGCACGAAGACGCCGCAGCCGTACCGCTCGGCCCGCTCGAAGAACGGCTCCAGCGAGCCGAAGCCCAGGTACGGCGAGACGGTCACGGCGTCCGTGAACAGGGACGAGGACGGGCTCAGGTAGGCGTCGGCGTACGCCTCGACCGTGGAGCCGATGTCCCCGCGCTTGGCGTCCACGATCACCAGCGCGCCGGCCGCGCGCGCCTCGGCGATGGTCCGCTCGAGCACGGCGATCCCGGCCGAGCCGAAGCGCTCGAAGAACGAGGACTGCGGCTTGAGTACCGCGACCCGTTCGGCCAGCGCCTCCACCGCGGTCAGCGCGAAGCGTTCGAGCCCGGCGACCGAGTCGGGCAGGCTCCAGGCACCGAGCAGCGCCGGGTGCGGATCCACGCCCACGCACAGCGGCCCGCGCGTGTCGAGCGCCTTGCGCAGCCGCGCGCCGAAGGGCTCCGCGCTCTCAGTCTCGGTCTCCGTCATCGCGTAGTCTCACCCTTCAGTCCGCGGTGGATGCGGCGGGCCCAGAACGGACCCTCGTAGATGAATCCGGTGAAGCCCTGCAGCAGGGTCGCCCCGGCGTCGAGGAACTGCCGGGCGTCCGCGGCCGTCGTGATGCCGCCGACGCCGATGAGCGTCATCTCCGGGCCGACGCGCGCGCGCAGGCGTGCCACGACGTCGAGTGCGCGCGGCCGCAGCACCGGCCCGGAGAGCCCGCCGGCGCCGCAGGACTCGACCTCGGCCTCCGGGGTGAGCAGCCCGTGCCGGGAGATCGTCGTGTTGGTGGCGATGATGCCGTCGAGGCCGATCTCCACGGCCAGGTCGGCGACGGCGTCCACGTCCTCGTTCGCGAGATCCGGCGCGATCTTCACGAGCAGCGGCACATGCCGCTCCGCCGCCGCGTCGGCCGCCTCGCGCACGGCGAGAAGCAGTGGCCTGAGCACCTCGGCGGCCTGCAGATCGCGCAGTCCCGGCGTGTTGGGCGAGGAGACGTTGACGGTGAGGTAGTCCGCGTACGGGGCCAGTTTCGCGGCCGAGTACACGTAGTCGGCGACGGCCTCGTCCTCCGGCACGACCTTCGTCTTGCCGATGTTGACGCCGAGGATCACCGGTGGGAAACCCGGCGGGTTTGTCTTCAGACGCGCGGCGCGGCGGGCGAGCCGGGCGGCCACGACGTCGGCCCCGTCGTTGTTGAAGCCCATCCGGTTGATCAGGCAGCGGTCGCGCACCAGCCGGAACATCCGCGGCGCCGGATTGCCCGGCTGCGGCCGCGCGGTCACGGTGCCGATCTCGACGAAGCCGAAGCCGAGCGCGGCCAGCGCGTCGATGCCGAGCGCGTTCTTGTCGAAGCCCGCGGCGAGCCCGAAGGGCCCGGGGAACTCCAGACCCAGCGCCTTGACCCGCGGCCCGGGATCCTCGACCCCGAGGACGGAGCGCAGTGCGGCGGGCCCGCCGGGCACCCCGGCCGCGGCGCGGATCGCGCCGAAGCCGACGTGGTGCGCGCGTTCCGGGTCCATGCCCTGGAACACGGTGCGGAACAGCAGCCGATAGAACATCAGCCCTCCCCGCAGCCCAGGTCGTCGGCCGACTCCGGGTCCATGCCCTGACAGCGCACGAGGCGGAACAGGGCCCGATAGACCGGACGGGCCATCAGCCGGCTCCGTCGCGGCGGGAGCGCAGCCGCTCGGCGTGCTCCTGCAGCGATCCGACGCCTATGTCCCCGCGCAGCAGGGCCTCGATGCCCTGGACCGCCGCCGCGAGGCCCTGCACGGTCGTGATGCAGGGCTTGCCGGTGGAGACCGCGGCGGTGCGGATCTCGTAGCCGTCCAGCCGCGGCCCGACGCCGTACGGCGTGTTGATGATCAGGTCCACGTCGCCGTTCATGATGCGCTGGACGACCGTGGGCTCCCCGGTCGGCCCGACGCCCTCGTGCTGCTTGCGGACGGTCGCGGCGCGGATTCCGTTGCGCCGCAGCACTTCCGCGGTGCCCTGGGTGGCCAGGATCTCGAAGCCGAGGTCGGCCAGCACCTTCACCGGGAAGATCATCGAGCGCTTGTCCCGGTTGGCCACCGAGACGAAGATCCGGCCCTTGGTCGGCAGCGCGCCGTACGCCCCGGCCTGCGACTTGGCGAAGGCGGTGCCGAAGTCGGCGTCGATGCCCATGACCTCGCCGGTGGACTTCATCTCCGGGCCGAGCACCACGTCCACGCCCTGGCCGTCCGGGGTGCGGAAGCGGCTCCACGGCATCACGGCCTCCTTGACCGCGATCGGCGCGTCCAGCGGCAGGGTGCCGCCGTCGCCGGTCGCCGGGAGCATGCCCTCGGCGCGCAGCCCGGCGATCGTGGCGCCGAGCGAGATCCGCGCGGCGGCCTTCGCCAGCGCAACGGCCGTGGCCTTGGAGACGAACGGGACGGTGCGCGAGGCGCGCGGGTTGGCCTCGAGGACGTAGAGGATGTCCCCGGCGAGCGCGAACTGGATGTTGATCAGGCCCCGCACGCCGACGCCGCGCGCGATGGCCTCGGTGGAGGTGCGCAGCCGCTTGAGGTCGGCGCTGCCGAGGGTGATCGGCGGCAGCGCGCAGGCCGAGTCGCCGGAGTGGATCCCGGCCTCCTCGATGTGCTCCATCACGCCGCCGAGGTAGAGGTCCTCGCCGTCGTAGAGCGCGTCCACGTCGATCTCGATCGCGTCGTCGAGGAAGCGGTCGACCAGCACCGGGTGCTCGGAGATCAGGCCCGCGTGCCGGGTCAGGTACCCGGCGAGCGAGGGCTCGTCGTAGACGATCTCCATGCCGCGGCCGCCGAGCACGTAGGAGGGGCGGACCAGGACCGGGTAGCCGATCTCGTCGGCGATGGCCTTGGCCTCGTGGAAGGAGAACGCGGTGCCGTGCTTGGGCGCGTTGAGCCCGGCCTCCTCGAGCACCCGGCCGAAGGCGCCGCGCTCCTCGGCGAGGTGGATGGCCTCCGGGCTGGTGCCGACGATCGGCACGCCCGCGTCCTTGAGCCGCTGCGCGAGGCCGAGCGGGGTCTGCCCGCCGAGCTGCACGATAACGCCGGCGATCGGCCCGGCCTGCGACTCGGCGTGGAAGACCTCGAGCACGTCCTCGAGCGTGAGCGGCTCGAAGTAGAGCCGGTCCGAGGTGTCGTAGTCGGTGGAGACGGTCTCCGGGTTGCAGTTGACCATCACGGTCTCGTACCCGGCCTCGCGCAGCGCGAAGGAGGCGTGCACGCAGGAGTAGTCGAACTCGACGCCCTGGCCGATCCGGTTCGGCCCGGACCCGAGGATCAGCACCGCGGGCTTCTCGCGCGGCGCGACCTCGGTCTCCTCGTCGTAGGACGAGTAGTGGTACGGGGTCGAGGCGGCGAACTCGGCGGCGCAGGTGTCGACGGTCTTGTACACCGGCCGGATGCCGAGCGCGTGCCGGACCTCGCGGACGACGGCCTCGTTCATGCTGCGGATCTCGCCGAGCTGCGCGTCGGAGAAGCCGTACCGCTTCGCGCGGCGCAGCAGCGCGGGCGAGAGGTCCGTGGCAGCCGCGACCTCCTCGGCGACCTCGTGGATCAGTTGCAGCTGGTCGATGAACCAGGGGTCGATCTTCGTGGCGTCGAAGGCCTCTTCGAGGCTCGCGCCCGCGCGCAGTGCGTCCATGACGGTGTTGATCCGGCCGTCGGTCGGGATGGCGGCCTTCGCGAGCAGCTCCGCCTTGTCTCCCGGCGTGCCCGCGAAGGAGAACTCGGAGCCCTTCTTCTCCAGCGAGCGCAGCGCCTTCTGCAGCGCCTCGGGGAAGTTGCGCCCGATCGCCATCGCCTCGCCGACCGACTTCATGGTCGTGGTCAGCGTGGCGTCGGCGTGCGGGAACTTCTCGAAGGCGAAGCGCGGCACCTTGACGACGACGTAGTCCAGCGTCGGCTCGAACGATGCGGGCGTCTCGCGGGTGATGTCGTTCGGGATCTCGTCCAGCGTGTAGCCGACCGCCAGCCGCGCCGCGATCTTCGCGATCGGGAAGCCCGTGGCCTTGGAGGCGAGCGCCGAAGAGCGGGAGACGCGCGGGTTCATCTCGATGACGATGATCCGGCCGTCGTCCGGGTTCACCGCGAACTGGATGTTGCAGCCGCCGGTGTCCACGCCGACGGCCCGGATGATGTCGATGCCGATGTCGCGCAGCTTCTGGTACTCGCGGTCGGTCAGCGTCATCGCCGGGGCGACGGTGATCGAGTCGCCGGTGTGCACGCCCATCGGGTCGAAGTTCTCGATCGAGCAGACGACCACGACGTTGTCCTTGCGGTCGCGCATCAGCTCGAGCTCGTACTCCTTCCAGCCGAGGATGGACTCCTCCAGGAGCACCTCGGTGGTCGGCGAGAGCTGCAGGCCGGTGCCCGCGATGCGCCGCAGGTCCGCCTCGTTGTGCGCGAAGCCGGAACCCGCGCCGCCCATGGTGAACGAGGGCCGGACCACGACCGGGTAGCCGCCGAGCTCCTCGACGCCGGCCAGGCAGTCCTCCATCGAGTGGCAGATCACCGAGCTGGCGGACTCGGCGCCGATCTGGGCGACGATCCGCTTGAACTTGTCCCGGTCCTCGCCGCGCTCGATCGCCTCGATGTCGGCACCGATGAGTTCGACGTCGTACTTGGCGAGCACGCCCGACTTGGCCAGCGAGACGGCCGTGTTCAGCGCGGTCTGGCCGCCCAGCGTGGGCAGCAGCGCGTCCGGCCGCTCCTTCGCGATGATCTTCTCGACGAACTCGGGGGTGATCGGCTCGACGTACGTGGCGTCGGCGAACTCCGGGTCCGTCATGATGGTGGCCGGGTTCGAGTTGACCAGCACCACCCGCAGCCCCTCGGCCTTGAGCACACGGCAGGCCTGGGTGCCGGAGTAGTCGAATTCGCAGGCCTGGCCGATCACGATCGGCCCGGAGCCGATGACCAGCACCGACTTGAGGTCTTCCCGCCTGGGCATCAGGCCCCGCCCTTCCGCTGGTCAGCCATCAGATCGACGAACCTGTCGAACAGGTACGCCGCGTCGTGCGGCCCGGCCGCCGCTTCGGGGTGGTACTGCACGGAGAAGGCCGGCGCGTCCAGGCAGGCGAGGCCCTCCACGACGTTGTCGTTCAGGTTCACGTGGCTGACCTCGACGCGTCCGAAGGGGGTCTCGGAGACGCGGTCGGTCGGCGCGTCCACGGCGAACCCGTGGTTGTGCGCGGTGATCTCGACCTTGCCGGTGCCGCGATCCTGCACGGGCTGGTTGATGCCGCGGTGGCCGTACTTGAGCTTGTAGGTGCCGAAGCCGAGCGCGCGGCCGAGGATCTGGTTGCCGAAGCAGATCCCGAACAAGGGGATCCTGCGCTCCAGCAGCCCGCGCACCACGGCGACCGCCTCGTCCTGGGCGGCCGGGTCGCCGGGGCCGTTCGAGAGGAACACGCCGTCCGGCCGCACGGCGAGGATCTGCTCCAGTGCGGCGTTCCCCGGCAGCACGTGCGTCCGGATTCCGCGCTCCGCCATCCGATGCGGCGTCATGGACTTGATGCCGAGATCCAGCGCGGCGATCGTGAAGCGGTGCTCGCCGATCGGCTCGATGACATAGCTCTCCGGCGTACTCACCTCACCGGTGAAGTCGGCGCCGACCATTTCCGGGCTGGCCTTCACGCGCTGCAGCAGCGCGGTCGGATCGGCCTGAGCTGAGGCGCCGGAGAAGATCCCCACGCGCATCGCGCCGCGCTCACGCAGGTGGCGGGTCAGGGCCCGCGTGTCGATGCCGCTGATCCCGACGACCCCCTGCGTACGCAGCTCCTCATCCAGGGAACGCTGCGAGCGCCAGTTGGAGGCGCGCCGAGCCGGGTCGCGCACCACGTAGCCGGACACCCAGATCCTGCCCGACTGCGTCGTGGGCCGCCGCGACTCCGGGTCCTCGTCGTTGACGCCGGTGTTGCCGATGTGCGGTGCGGTCATCACGACGACCTGACCGCAGTACGAGGGGTCGGTGAGGGTTTCCTGATAGCCGGTCATTCCGGTGGCGAACACGGCCTCGCCGTACGTCTCGCCGACCGCGCCGTAGGCCTCGCCGCGGAAGGAGCGCCCGTCTTCCAGCACGAGCACGGCTTCCTTCTCGATGTACGCGCTCATGCGTTCGCCCGCTCCTTTTCCCCGAGCCCGTTCACGGCCTCGACGAGGCGCTCGCGATCGGCCTTGGCACGCGGGTGGAACCCGGTGTCCAGGGTGTACTCGCCGAGCCGCCAGGTGATCAGAACCACGCCCTCGCCGCCGGTCACCTTGCCCGCGATGCCGGGCGCGAGCTCGGCACTGACGACGTCCGCCGCCGGGATGAACAGATCCGACGCCGCCGCACGGGCGAAGAGCACGCCTTCGCCGGTGACCGTGACGTTCGCGTTGCTGCGCACGCCGAGGCCGTGCGCGGCGATCCGGTCCAGCCAGTCGCCGTGCGTGGTCGTCGAGGCGTAGACGCCCTCGACGCCCTCGCCCTGGTCAACCGCGGTCGGCGCCCCGGTGGCGGGCGCGGGCAGGTCGGCCTGCCGCGCGGCCCGGCGCTGATAACCGCGCCACATCAGCCAGCACAGGCCGCCGAACACGGCCAGTATCAGCACCGTCAGCCCGATCCGCGCCGCCCACTGCGTCACCGGGGCGCTGTGCTCACCGGACGCGAGCAGGATCGTGGTCCCCACAGCCTCCTTCGTCATCGGTCGATCACCTTTCCGTCGAGTACCGTCGCCGTGCCGCGCAGGAAGGTCGCGTGGACGGTGCCGGGAAGCTTCAGCCCCGCGTACGGGGTGTTGTGCGACCGCGAGTGCAGCGCACCGGGCTCGATCGTGCGGCTCGCGGCCGGGTCGACCAGCGTCAGGTTCGCGGGCTCGCCGGGCTCCAGCGGGCGGCCGTGCCCCTCGAGCGATCCGATCTCCGCCGCGCGCACCGACATCCGGCCGGCGACCCCGGACCAGTCAAGCAGCCCGGTGTCCACCATTGTGTGCTGCACCACCGACAAGGCCGTTTCGAGGCCGAGCATCCCCATCGCGGCGACCGCCCACTCGCAGTCCTTGGCCTCGACCGGGTGCGGCGCGTGGTCGGTGGCGACGACGTCGATCGTCCCGTCGGCCAGCCCCGCGCGCACGGCCTCGACATCGGCCTGGGTGCGCAGCGGCGGGTTGACCTTGTAGACCGGGTCGTAGCCGCGGACGAGTTCGTCGGTGAGCAGCAGGTGATGCGGCGTCACCTCGGCGGTGACCGGGTAGCCCTTGGACTTGGCCCAGCGCACGAGTTCGACGGATCCGGCCGTGGACAGGTGGCAGACGTGCAGCCGGGATCCGGTGTGCGCGGCGAGCAGCACGTCGCGCGCGATGATCGCCTCCTCGGCGACCGCGGGCCAGCCGCGCAGGCCAAGGACGCCGGAGACCTCGCCCTCGTTCATCTGCGCGCCCTCGGTCAGCCGCGGCTCCTGCGCGTGCTGCGCGACCACGCCGCCGAAGGCCTTCACGTACTCGAGCGCCCGCCGCATCAGCGCCGCGTCCGACACGCAGTGCCCGTCGTCCGAGAACACCCGCACCCGCGCCGCGCTGTCGGCCATCGCGCCGAGCTCGGCGAGCCGTTCTCCGGCGATGCCGACGGTCACGGCTCCGACCGGCTGCACGTCGCAGTACCCTGCCTCGCGCCCGAGCCGCCAGACCTGCTCGACGACTCCGGCCGTGTCCGCGACCGGATCCGTGTTCGCCATCGCGTGCACGGCCGTGTATCCGCCGGCCGCGGCGGCGCGCGTTCCGGTGAGCACCGTCTCGGCGTCCTCGCGCCCCGGCTCACGCAGGTGCGTGTGCAGGTCCACGAGCCCGGGCAGCGCGATCAGACCGTCCGCCTCGACGATCCTCGCGCCGGCCGGCGCCTCGTCGACGAACACGCCGTCACTGACGTGCAGATCCCCGACCTCGCCGCCGAGGATCCGCGCCGCACGAATCGTCCAGCCCGTGTCGCTCACTTGGCGTCTCCCTCGTTCTCGGTGCCGATCGCCGGTTCGCTGCCGCCGAGCAGCAGGTAAAGCACTGCCATCCGCACCGAGACGCCGTTCGCGACCTGTTCGGTGATGGTGGAGCGAGCTGAATCGGCGACTTCCGCCGAGATTTCCAGGCCGCGGTTCATCGGGCCCGGATGCATGACGACGGCGTGCTCGGGCAGAGCGGCCATCCGCTTGGCGTGCAGCCCGTAGCGCCGCGAGTACTCGCGCTCGGTCGGGAAGAACGCCTGGTCCATCCGCTCCCGCTGCACGCGCAGCATCATCACGGCGTCGAGCTTCGGCAGCACCGGGTCGAGTTCATACGAGTACGAACACGGCCACGTCTCGACCGCGAAGGGCATCAGCGTCGGCGGCGCGACGAGCGTCACCTCGGCCCCCAGCGTGGCCAGCAGGTGCACGTTCGACCGGGCCACGCGGCTGTGCAGCACGTCGCCGACGATTCCGATCCGGCGCCCCTCCAGGCTGCCGAGCCTGCTGCGCAGCGTGTACGCGTCGAGCAGGGCCTGCGTCGGGTGCTCGTGCGTCCCGTCGCCCGCGTTGACGACGGCGCTGCGGATCCATCCCGCGTGCGCCAGCCGGTACGCGCCGCCGGAGGCCCAGTGCCGCACGACCACGGCATCGGCGCCCATCGCCTCGAGGGTGAGCGCCGTGTCCTTCAGCGACTCCCCCTTCGACACGCTCGAACCCTTGGCGGAGAAGTTGATGACGTCCGCACTGAGCCGCTTCGCCGCCGTCTCGAAGGAGATCCGGGTCCGCGTCGAGTCCTCGAAGAAGAGGTTCACCACGGTCCGGCCGCGCAGCGTCGGCAGCTTCTTGATCGGCCGGTCGGCGATCCGCGCCAGCTCGGCCGCCGTGTCCAGGATCAGCGTCGCGTCCTGCGCCGACAGGTCCGCCGTGGACAGCAGATGCCTCTTCATCGCGCTTGCGCCCCCTTCACTCCCAGTAGCACCGCGTCTTGCCCGTCCGTCTCCGCCAGCCGGACCTGCACGGTCTCGCGCTGCGCGGTCGGGAGGTTCTTGCCGACGTAGTCCGCGCGGATCGGCAGTTCCCGGTGCCCGCGGTCGACGAGCACCGCGAGCTGTACCGCGCGCGGCCGTCCGATGTCTCCGAGCGCGTCGAGCGCGGCCCGGATCGTGCGCCCCGAGAACAGCACGTCGTCCACCAGGACGACCAGCTTCCCGTCGACGCCGCCGCCGGGGATCTCGGTCCGCCCGAGCGCCCGCGCCGGCTTCAGCCGCAGGTCGTCCCGGTACATGGTCACATCGAGCGTGCCGACCGGGAGTTCGAGGCCCTCGACCGCGGCGATCTGCCGGCCGAGCCGGGTGGCCAGATGGGCGCCGCGGGTGGGGATGCCGAGGAGCACGGCGTCGTCCGCGCCCTGGGTGCGTTCGAGGATTTCATGCGCTATCCGGGTCAGTGCCCGGTGAACGGCGGAAGCGTCGAGTACGGCGCGCATCGCCTGTTCGGCCGCGCTGGTGGGCGCGGTGGTCGTAGCTGCTACTTCGTGGCCATCGGTCATGCCGAAGCAGACCTCCTTCCCTGCCTCACGGGACAGGACTTAAAGGACGTCGGACGCCCTCACCCTATCAGGACGGCCTGATCAACCGTGCGTGAGGGTCAATTCTGCGTCAAGAGCTGGCCCGAAACGGATAAAAGGGGTGCGCTGCGTCAGTAAACGGGCCGACCTGCTGCAGCATGGAGTTACCGGCCCTCACCTGGGGGTCCGGGTGCGACTGGGCATCAGTCGTGACATAGGCTGCCAGATGTAGAAACGCCGGTCATCGCATGACCTGCTGCCTTGACGAAGGTAGGTTACTCTGCGTAACATCCGTCAAGGTCGCCGGGATGGTCGACCGTGAAACACAGAGCCTTCGATGGGGAGATCCTATGTCTACCGAGTACGCCAAGGCGCTGGGCGCCCGGCTCCGCGCGATCCGGACGCAGCAGGGTCTGTCGCTGCACGGCGTCGAGCAGAAGTCCCAGGGCCGCTGGAAGGCCGTCGTCGTCGGGTCCTACGAGCGCGGCGACCGTGCCGTGACGGTGCAGCGCCTGGCGGAGCTCGCGCACTTCTACGGCGTGCCGGTGCACGAGCTGCTGCCCGGCGGCAGCCCGAACGCCGCGGCCGAGCTGCCGCCGAAGCTGATGCTGAACCTCGAGGTGTTGCAGAACCTGGGCGAGGACAAGGCCGCCCCGCTGATGCGCTACGTCGCCGCCATCCAGAGCCAGCGCGGCGACTACAACGGCCGGGTGCTCTCCATCCGCCAGGACGACCTGCGGACGCTCTCGGTCATCTTCGACCTGCAGCCCTCGGTGCTCGTCGACCTGCTCATCGAGTGGGGCGTCCTCGACGCCGACGCCCGCCGCGCCGTCAACTTCGACGCCGACTTCGCGGACGACGAGCTGGACGAGGAAGAGCTCCTCGAGGAGGACGAGGACTGAGCGGTCCGGCGCCCCACCGCGGCAGCGCTCGGCACCTCTTCCCGGCAGCCGTCAGCCCGCCGAACCCCGTATACAGCGAATCCCCTCCGGCCGTCTGTTGGGCCGTGAGGGGATTTCGCGTTCTCGGGCAGATCCCTTAGAACGGCTGTGAGAGCGCCGCGAGCCACGGATGCCCCGGATGCACCCTCTCGAGCAACGAGGCCAGCGTCCCGCGCTGACGCCGTGTCATAAGCGGCACGGTGGCGTCGAAATCGGCCTGGTCCTTGCTCCGGCAGGCCTTGGCCTTGAACAGCAGCACGAACTCGGGCGACAGGTACGGGATCCCGTCCGCGGAGTGTCGGATGACGTCTCGGTATGGGAGACGGATTCTCTCGTCGCGACGGCAGATCCACACGTCACCGTCGTGCGGCTCGCGGAACACGTCGAGCAGATAGTTGTCAGTACACGGATCGCGAAGCCATGTTTGATGAGTCGCGGCAAGCGCTTCCGACGTGGCGTTCTCCCAGATGCGGTGATCGCCCACGGCGTCGAAGACGTACTCCGTGAAGCGCTCACGCACCTCCGTGAACCGCGCCGCCGGCACCGCGATCTCGATGTCGCCGTGCGCCCGGATCTGACTGCCACGGAACAGATCCAGCGCCCACCCGGCGGCCACGCACCACGGCGCGTCGACTCCGGCCAGTCGTTCCGCGACCTCGCTCGGATTCCAACTGGACGCCCATCGTGCTTCGAGGGCTTCGATGTCGGCGGGCGACACCTGCACGCCCCCATCTGGCAGTCGCTCGCTCATCGCGCGAGCCTACCGGAACGCGTGAGGCCCGGAACCGTGGTGGTTTCGGGCCTCATGTGTTGGGAGTGTTGTGCGGCGGTGTCCTACTCTCCCACCAGGTCCCCCTGGCAGTACCATCGGCGCTGGCGGGCTTAGCTTCCGGGTTCGGGATGGGACCGGGCGT
>NZ_DASZKT010000202.1:0-24314 GCF_035552695.1 Actinospica sp. | reverse complement strand
GGTGGACCGGCCCGGCGCGGGAAAGGCGGGCGTAGCCCAGGAAAGCGCGTCCTCCGTGGCCACCGGCGGCGCCTCGGTGTGCCCGCGTCGCACGATCTCCTTGGCCAGCAGCCGCACCACCTCGCGGTACGCGCGCTCGTGCAGCCGGATCAGCTCGAACAGGCCGAGGCGGAGATAAAGATCGTTGGACAGCAACGGATTCGGCCGCACCCGATGCGCGCACGCCGGCCAATCCTCGCGCCCCGGCCGAGTCCACAGCACGGGCACGACCGACTCGCCGTCGTCCCCGGTTCGGGCGCGGCGCAACTGTCTTCGCTGCTCGAACACCGTCCATTCCCGGCCGCACTGCTCATCGTCGAAGTAGTCGTCCCCATACAGGGGAACGAATATTCGACAACTGGCGAGATTGCGCGCGGTGAGCGTTTCCGGGCTCGAACCCGGCGGCACGTGGTCGGCGATGAAGCCATGCCGCAGGCCGGCGTCCAGCGCGCGGATCTCCGCGGCCAGCTCGTGGAAGAAGCGCTTGACCCAGTAGTCCGGGTCCGAACGGTCCCCGCGCAGCGGTGCGACCCTGGAATAGCTGAGGAAGAACGTTGGGCCGAAGGCATCGAACTCCGCCGGTGACGACGGCGCCGATTCCGGAGAGTTCGGCCCCATGGATCATCCTCTCGGTGGCCCCGTACGCAAGATCCGGTTCGTGACAGCTCTTCCACTATAGGGCTGGAGAGATGTACGAAACAGGGGGCGCATTGCGGCGCGCGACCGGAGCGAATCAGCGTGCGAATCGCAAGTCGGGCAGGTGCTTCGCGGCGAAGTCCGCAGCTAGGGCCAGCGGGAACAGCCGGGCACTGGCCGCCCCGACGCCACCCCCACGCACGGCCGCGGAGTGCGTATGTTCGAATCGCGCGCCGAGCTCCGTGAAATCGAAGTCCTGATATGAGAGGCCTTTGAAATCCAGCCAATCCTCGCCGATCTTGCAGCGGTACGGCCGCCACTCCGGCAGCGCCCGGTCCTCGCCGAGGTGGAAGGCCGTGCACTTGTCGAAGCCGACCCCGAGGAGCAGGACGCCGGCATCGAGCCTGGCCAGCAGGCCGAGCGGCGACTGGGGCCCGAGTAGACAGTCGAGCGGATGCTCGGTGCACAGCTCCGCCGCGTGCGCGCCCACGGCGGCGAAGGAGCTGATCGGGTGCGGGCTGCGGTGTGCCCGCGGGTGTGTGCGCACCGATTCGGCGAGCGCGCCCATGCCTTCGGAGGGGGAGATGGCCGGATCGAAGCCCTTGATCCCGCCTCGATGGGCCTCGAGTTCGGCTTCGTCCAGATCGGCGACGGCCGCGCGGTACTCGGCGGAACTCTCCGAGTTCGAACCTGTCTGAGTGGGAACCACCAGCGTGCCGCGCCGCTCATCGATGACGTCGAGCAGCGCCTCGCGCACGGTGTCGGCACCGCCTTCCACCCAGCCGATCCGGCGCAGCGAGCAGTGCACGAGCACGGTCATGCCCGCGCTCAGCCCGAGCCCGGCCAGCTCCTTCCGGAGCCGGCCGCGGTCCATCGGCTCCGCCGCCATCTTGGCAGAGTACTGCTTTACAGGGGATTCGCCCTCCATCAGTCGCCCGCCGCGGCGTTTTCGTAGGTCGAACGGTGCTCGTCACTCTTCCGGACCGCCTCGGTCTGCGCCTCAGCCCCGACCGGGACCTCCAGCCACGGAGCCACTGTCTCCCGCAGCCGCGCCACCAGCCGGGCGCCGTGCTCGGTCAGCGACCCGGAGCCTTCGAGCTGCCCGACCGCTTCCCAGGTCTGCGCCCGCCAACGGGCGAAGTGCACGGCGGCTTTCGCGTCGCCGCGCTCCGCCCACCGGCGCCAGAAGTCGACGACGGCCACATGTGCGTACGTGCCCTGCAGCAGTCCCTCGAGCGGCCGCGGATCCTTGCGCCACGGCGCGTAGTAAAGCCGCGTGTCGGACTCGTCGTAGAGGTCGAACAGGTCGAGTACGGCGCCCAGCTTCACATGCTGGAATTCGTGAATCAGCAACAGCGCCAGGACATCGGGCTCCGGCGGCAGCGCCAGACCGAGCGCGCCGAACGCCTGGCGCGCCGTCCCGCTCGCGGCGTGCCCGTCCGGCGAGGGCATCAGGGGCATGATCACCCGAAGGCCGGCCGCCAGACCGGGTGCGTACTCGGGATAGTGCTTCTGGATGAGGCGCCAGGCGCCGCTGTACGCGGAACCCCACTGCGCCAGTTCGTCCGCCGCGAGCCGCGAAGCGGGCCGCAGCTGGAAGGCGTCGCGCTGCTCGTCGATGTCCTCCAACAGGACCCTCGGCCCGTCCTCGCCACCGCCGAGGTAGTGGGACTCCGCAAGGCTGCGCGTCGGCCTGCCGCCCTCGCCGACTGCCGCATGACCCCCGCCGGTCGCGATCCGCCCGATACCCGGCAGGTATACGGCCGCGGTGTCCGGCGGCACGGGCAGTTCGACGGCGAGCCCGGCGCGCGAAGCTGCGGCGAGGACGTAGCCGGTGAAGGTGGCGGGATGCGTCGACACCGGGTCGGCGACCGCGCTGAACGCCCAAGCGCGGAAGAACGGGTGCGCGATGGTCTCCGCGACGGCGGCCGGGTGGTCGGAGTCGAGAACCTGCAGGAATTCCCATGCCACCGCGGCCTCGAGCGTCTGCTCGGCCAGGGCCTGGCCGCAGGCCGCGAGCAGCGAGCGGTTGATGCTCGCCTGTGCCACGGCCAGTTCCCCGATCGCGGCGGCGTCCCCGAACCCCGCGGCCAGTTGGTCGAAACGCGCGGTGCTGAGCGTAAGGCGTTCCGACGCGACCATCGCGGCGCTCTCCGTCTTCTCGATCGTCTGGATGAGCGAGAGCAGGTCCGCGCAGTACACGGTGGGATTCCGGAACGCCGCGGCCGGATCGCCGGGATCCTCCTCGGCCCCGCGGTATCTGTGTGCGTACAGACCCCCGCCGCAGCTGGCGAGCACGGGGCAGGAGCGGCACTGGGCGGACAATCCCTCCGGGCCGCTCTGCCGCGCGAAGATCCGCGCGTTCGCGCCGGCCGCCGACAGCGGGTGCTCCTGCACCGTGAGTCCGGTGTCCACGGCCCCGTCGAAGGCCACCTTGAGCGAATCAGCCTGTTCAATCGAACCGTCGGTCTCGATCACCAGCAGGTCGCTGGGGGCCACGCCGAGGGCCTCGGTCAGCGGCGGGCCGCCGTGCAGGGTGGAGTGGATCGAGTCGAACAGCCGAATGCCGAAGGGGCGGCCATCGGTGTTCCACGCGCGGTAGATCTCCAGCAGCCACGCGGCGTACGCGGGATCGAAGGCGGTCGAGGGGCGGGCGATGGCGTCCGGTCGCGGCGGCGGGCTGTCCCAGGTCGCGTGTGGAAGCAGTAGATCGATCCGGGGCGGTTGCTCGGCGGCCATGGCGCGGTAGACCGCGACCGGGTCGTTGGCGATGTCGATCGTGCAGAGGATTCCCGCGTAGAGGTGCCGGTACCGGGGTGTCCGGAGCAGCGCAAGGGCAGCGAGGACCTGGGCGTGGCTCGATTTCCCGTTCGCGTAACGGCGGTGCCGGTCATTCGCGCCGGCATCGCCATCGAGCGATACCCCCACCTTGACGTGGAATTCCGCGAACAGCCGGCAGAACCGCTCGTCGAGCTGCACGCCGTTGGTGTGGATGCGCAGGTCGAGGCGCGGCGGCTTGGGCAGCGCCAGCAAGGGCTCGCGCACCGCCCCGATGATCTCGCGCAGCCGGTCCACCCCGGCCAGTAACGGCTCGCCCCCGTGCATGATCACGCGAACCAGGTCGAGCCCGTTCTCCCCCGCGTGCTCGGCGATCCGCCGACCCACCGCCGCGGCCGTCTCGCGGCTCATCACCATGGGCTGCGAGCGCCAGCCCTGATCTACGGCCTCGTACATATAGCAGTGGTCGCAAGCGAGATCGCAGCGCGAGTGGACCTTGAGGACGAACTGCCTGAACGGGGCGAAGCGCGCGGTCACGGAACCCAACCCTCGAAGGAGATGCAGTCCGGCAACCTCGGCGGTGTCCGCCGAGGTTGCCGGTATTGCCGCAATCCTAAAGCGTCGCGCGCCGATCTGATGGTGTTTCTGAGCAACAAAAACTGCGGTGTCGCCCTGTCAGATCCGCGAAATGCGCCCGTCTCTAGAGAGAGGCGTTGAAGGCCGCGACGGCGACCTTGCCCGAGTCGGCCGGGCGCAGCCGGTCGAGCGTCTCGGGTGCCGACAGCCGGCCGAGCGGGGCCTGGCGGACGTCGGTCAGGGCGGAAGTCATGGCGGACTTCTCAGCGGTGGTGTCCATGATGGTCCTACTCCTCTCAAACGCACAGCGTGGCCGGTACTTGTCGGCGACGGGTCGTAACAGGACCTGAAGCGTTCATGATCATTGATCTTGATTGGCAATGATCACCGGTAAGTTGCAGGTACAGTATCACCAGTCTGCAACCGTACGTAAAGCCTGCTCGGCGCCATTGAGCCGCTCGGCTGATCCGAAGTCTGCAATTGCGCCATTCGAGTGGACGTACGCTGTAGTCCTGCGTCTCAGCGACGCCTGGGCAGGGGTCTTTGCCTTGCCGACGCGGCGTCGCCACAATCGCCGCGAGGCCATGATCTAAGGGCCCTGAAGGCCGCCCCGCGTCATTTTTTCCAAGGAAGAATTGGCCGGAGATGGCATCAGAGATCTTTATTGCCCGGACGGCGCCGTTCGCGGAAAATCTGCAGCCGCCGGCCGCTTAACGTTGAAATTCTCGGCCTCCAGGGTCGCCGCCCAGCTGGCGAGGAGGTTGAGGCCGTCGTGCGAGGGGGTGCCGGGCTCGGCGCTGTAGGCGATCAGCACCAGGCCGGGGTCCGCGGGGAGTTCCATGGCGTCGTAGGTGAGGTCGAGGTCGCCGACGGCGGGGTGGTGGAGGTTCTTGGCGCCGGTGCGGTGGAAGCGCACGTTGTGGGTGGCCCAGCGGGTGCGGAAGACCTCGCTGCGAGTGGAGAGTTCGCCGACGAGGTCCTGCAGCGGCTTGTCGTGCGGGTCGATGCCCGCCTCGCTGCGCAGCACGGCGACGACGTCGTTGGCCACGCCGCTCCAGTCGCGGTAGTACTCGCGGGCGGCGGGGTCGAGGAAGAGGAAGCGGGCCAGGTTCGGCGGGCGGGTCTGGTCCTCGAAGACCGGGGACATCAGGGCGCGGCCGAGCCGGTTGTAGCCCATGACGTCGAACCTGTGGTTGCGCGCGTAGGCCGGGACTGTGGTCATCGCGTCCAGGATCCGCTGCACGCTCGGGCGTACCCGCGGGCGCGCCACGTTGCGGGAGCGGGAACCGCTACCTCTGGACGACGCCGACGCCCGTGCCGCCGCGCCGGACGCGTTCACCGCGTTCGCGAGGTCGAACAGGTGCGCGCGTTCCGCTTCGTCGAGTCGCAGGGCCCGAGCGAGCGCCTCGAGGACGCTGTCCGACACGCCCTTCGCGTTCCCCCGCTCAAGCCGCACGTAGTAGTCCACTGACATGCCCGCCAGCAGCGAGACCTCCTCGCGGCGCAGCCCGGGCACGCGCCGGTTCCCGCCGTAGACCGGCAATCCGGCCTGCTCGGGGGTGAGCCGGGAGCGGCGGGAGGTCAGGAAGTCGTGGAATTCGGTACGCGCATCCATGACCACCACGGTACGTCGGATCCTCCCCGGCAAGGGGGTACCAGCTTTACCCGGTTCGATCCGCGCCTTGCCCGTTCGATCCGCGCCTTACGCACGATCCGCGAGCGTCAGCAGATGGTCCACGCCGGCCCGTGAACGCTTGTGCGCATACATCTCCCGATCGGCGCGGTCCAGCAACTCCTCGACCCGCCGGGCCGGCGAGACCGGACCCTCGTGCGCGGCCTCGCAGACCAGCCCCAATGAGGACGTGACCCGCAGGCGCAGCCCCAAGGCCTCCACGGGCTCGGCCGAGAACGCCTCACCGATGCGCTGCAACAGCTTCGACGCCGCGGGTTCTTGCACGTCCGCGGCCACGACGACGAATTCGTCGCCCCCGATCCGGGCTACGCACGCCGCGTCCGCCAGGCTCCGCGCCAGTCGATGCCCCGTCACCCGCAGCACCTCGTCGCCGACCGCGTGCCCGTGCGTGTCATTTACCTGCTTGAAATGGTCGAGGTCACAGAACACGACCGCCACCGGGGTCTGCGCGGCCAGCAACTCCGCCAACCGCTCCTCCAGCATCACGCGGTTGGCCAGGCCGGTCAGCGGGTCGCGGCGCGTTTCCGAGCGCAGGTGCGTCTCGCGCGCGCACTGCTCGGTGAATGCCGCGTGCAACTCGGCCTTCTCGCGCTCCAGCGTCTCCATGGCCCGCAGCGCCTGTTCGTGCCGACGCGCGTTGAGGATCGCGATCACGGCCTGCTCGGCGAAGACCTCGAGGATCTCGTTGACCCAGGGCGCCGGGATGCGGCCGCCGCGTGGCTGGTCCATGGACAGCATCCCGACGAGCTCGCCGTCCGGCGCGTACAGCGGCGCGTTCAACTCGTAGTCCGGCAGCCAGGCGTCCGGAACATCGAGTGGCTCGAATTCGGGCCAGTAGGTGGTGATGCCCTCGGTCGTGTCGGGGCCGCGCCGCAGCCGCAGCGACCCCCACTGCTCGCCGCCGGCCAGGTGCTCCTCCAGCGCGGCACGTTGGCAGGTCGTGTTGAGCAGCGCCGCCTGCGCCTCGGGTGTGCCGACGACGGTGATGGTGTGCAGCTCGGCCGCGTTCGGCTCTTTGGCGACCGTGACGGCGATCTCCTGGTACGGCGTCGAGGTGGTCACGCCGTCCGCGATCGCCTGGAGCGTGGCCTGCAGTCCCGCGGCGGTGTGCACGGTTCGCAAGGCCTGCTGGACGGCGGCGAGCGCCGACAGCGGAATCGGCACCTCCGCACCCGCGCCCTGGCTCACCGCGCCGCGCTCCCTTCAACCGCCGCCGCATATGTCCCTCCGGGCTGGCAACTCTACCCTCGGACGCGGCCACCAGGGGTGATCTGCTCGCGCTGAAAGGCGGTCAAACAGCTGCTGCCAAGCGGCTGCCGTGCGAAGAATCCGCTTACCCGGAACGAGCGCGACCATCGCGCTGCTCACAAAGAAGGGCACGGGCGCCACCGAGGGCGCCGTCGCCATCCACCAGCAGGTCCCGACCCGTTGACCCCGGTATAGCAAAGTGATATCACTTAAAGTGTGAGTACGGAGCGAACCACCGGCCCGGCGCTGGTCGTGCAGAACCTGACCAAGCGCTTCGGGGAGCGCACGGCGTTCTCCGAGGTGTCCTTCGAGGTCGCGTACGGCGAGGTGTTCGGGTTCCTCGGACCCAACGGCGCCGGCAAGACCACCACGGTGCGCACCCTCGGCACGCTGATCGCGCCGACCTCGGGCGCCGCGACCGTCGCCGGTCTGCCGTTGAGCGCCGACAACGGCGTGGCGATCCGCAGCCGGATCGCGGTGATGCCCGAGTCTCCGGGGCTCTACCTGCGGCTGAGCGTCGCCGAGAACCTCAGCTACTTCGCCGGGCTGTACGAGTTGCCGGACCGGCGGGCCCGCATCGAGCGGGCTCTCCGGTCGGTCGGGCTCGAGCACCGCGCGGACGACCTGTGCCGATCGCTGTCCAAGGGCTTGCGGCAGCGTGTCGGCCTCGCCCGAGCCCTGCTGACCGACCCGCAGGTGCTCTTCCTCGACGAACCCACGTCGGGCCTCGACCCCGTGGCGGCCCGCGAGGTGCACGACCTGATCGACGCGCTGCGCAAGCGCGGTGTGACGATCTTCCTGACCACGCACCGGCTGGCCGAGGCGGAGCAGCTGTGCGACCGCGTGGGCATCCTGAACACGACCCTGCGGATGATCGGACGGCCGGACGAGCTGCGTGAGCAGCTTTTCAGTAAGAGCATTGAGATCCGCACCCGCGCGCCGCTCGCCGATCCCGACGAGGTCTTCGCAGCCTTGCCCGGCGCGGAAGGCTGGCAGCGGTCCGAGGACGGCGCATACGTCCTCTCGGTCACGGACGCCGACACCGCCGCACCCGCGGCGGCCCGCGCCCTCGTGACGGCCGGAGCGGACCTGCTCGCCCTCACCCCGATCCGTCACTCGCTCGAAGACGTCTATCTCCAGCTGATCGACACCGATGTGGAGGCGCAGCAGCGATGATCAGGACCCTGAGCGTCACCCGCATCCGGGCCGTCGTGGTGAAGGAGCTGCGCGACTACCGCCGCAACCGTTTCATCGCATCGAGCATGGCGATCATGCCGATCCTCTTCATGATCGCGCCGATCGTGACCATCTTCTCGCTGCCCGCCGACGCCGCCTCGAACAAGCTCAATGCGGGGATCGGGGTCTCGCTGCTCTACCTCACCCTCATCCCGGCGCTCGTGCCCGCGTTCGTCTCCTCGTACGCGGTCGTCGGCGAGCGGGAGCAGGGCACCCTCGAACCCGTGCTGACCACGCCGTTGCGCCGCGAGGAACTCCTGATCGGCAAGGCCTTGGCCGCCTACGTGCCCACCCTGGCGATCTCCTACACGATGTACGGGATCTTCCTCGCGTGCGCCGGGATCTTCGCCCACCAGAACGTCGCCGACGACGTCTTCCAGGCCGGCCGGATCCTCGCGCAGATCCTGTTCACCCCGCTGCTCGCCGGCTGGTCGATCTGGGCCGGGATCGCCATCTCCACCCGCACCAGCGACGTACGCGTCGCCCAGCAGCTGTCCAGTCTCGCCAGCTTCCCGCCGCTGGCGGTCACGGCCCTGATGGGCTTCGGCGTCATCACCCCGAGCCTCAAGATCGCCCTCGTCCTCGGCGCCGCGCTCCTCGCGATCGACCTCGCCGCGGGCAGACTCGTCGCGTCGATATTCGACCGCGAACGCCTGATCACCGGAACCAAAGCCTGAAGGAGGCCACCATGAGCGCAACACTGCTCCTCAACCGCCACATGCCGATGGCCGTGGCCCTCGTCGACCGCAGCCGCTCCTGGCAGATCCTGCTCGACGGCGATCCGGCCGGACAGATCGCACCCGACGGGAGCGTCGAGATCCCCGTCGCCCCCGGCCCGCACACCCTGCAGCTCACCTCGACCGACACGCGCCGCAGCCCCGAGCGCACGTTCACGGCCGAAGAGGAGTCCGTCACCGAGTTCGCCTGCCACGTCCAGCCCGTCTGGCCGCTGCTGCTCATGGCGCTCGCCCTCCCGCACCGTTGGATCGCCCTGAAGCAGCGTTAGAAGCAGCGTCAGCGGTAGCGCAGCAGCAGCATCGCGGCGTCGTCGGTAAGCGGACCGCACACATAGGCCTCGAGGTCGCGACGCACCGCCTCCAGCGCCTGCTCGGGATCCGGATGGCGCAGCAGGCCGACGCGTTCGGCGAGCGGATAGAACTCGCCGCGGCGATTGCGCGCCTCGGTGACGCCGTCGGTGTACAGCAGCAGTTGGTCGCCCGGATGCAGGGAGACCGAATACGGCACGGGCCGGTCCGGCCCGAGTGCGGCCAGGCCGAGCGGCGGGGCGGTCTGCGGCGGTTCGGCGAACACGACGGTTCCGTCGGCGCACGCCAGCAGCGGAGCGGGGTGTCCGTAATTCAGCAGGGTGACGCAGTGTTCGTCGTCGACCTCGACCAGGACGGCGGTGACGAACTCCTCGCCCTCCAGCCGCCGGTTCAGGGACCGTTCCAGCCGCTGGCCGACCTCGGCGAGCTTGGCCTCGTCCGGCGCGGCCTCCCGGAAGGCGCCGACCACGAGTGCCGCCGTCTCCACCGCCTCGAGCCCCTTGCCCTGGACGTCCCCGATGATCACTCTGGTGGTACGCGGCGCGGGAGCCACCTCGTACAGATCGCCCCCGATCCGTGCCGCCGCGGCCGCGGAGGTGTAGGACACGGCGATCCGCATCGGACCGGCCAGGGTCGGCACCGGGCGCAGCAGTACGCGCTGGGCGGTCTGCGCGATCGAACGCACGTCGGACAGTTCGTGCTCGATCCGCCGCCGCACCGCTCCCGCCGTGATCGCCGCCGCGGTCGTTCCGAGGACCGCGAACATCGCGGCGATCTGCCGTGACGTGCCCTCGATCCCGTTGTAGGCCGCGGAGAGCATGCACAGCGCGAGAGCCGTCGCACCGACCGCCAGCGCTCGTCGCGCCGAACCGGCCACGGAGGCGAACGCGGGGCCGAGGGAGTACAGCGCGAGCAGTCCCATCCGCGACGAGGTGGCCATGTTCGCGCCCGCGACCAGGAGCATCACGGCGAACGGCAGCGCCAGCAGGGCCCTCGGCCGGGCCGGCCACACTAGCCGCGTCACCGGTATCCGGACCAATCGTCCCACCTCGACTCGCGTCGCCCCCGGCCCCCCGGCTTGCGATCTCGGAGACTCGGCTCGCGCCCAGACTATCGAAGAACGCTGTGAAGCGTGGGGTCCGGCACCGCCATCGGGACCGAATTCCCGCCGGGACGATCCGCCTCGCGGAAAGTGTCCGACGGGAAACGTAGATTGGGTTTCGCGACGCGGACGCAGCGGCGTACCGGCACTACACAGGACTGGAGTGCGCGATGGGCGGCGAGAATCAGGCCGTGACCGGCATGGCGGCCGGTGTTCCCTACGTGGCGTGGCCACCCGCGCGTGTGGCACCTGGGCAAGCCGACGCGTTGATCGTTTCCTGGCATCTGAACGACCCGCCGCGCAGCGCGGCTGCCATGGCAGCCGCGCTGCCGCTTTCCGGCGTGAATGCGTGGCGGGTGTATCTGGACCTGCCGATGCACGGTCGACGACAGCTGCCCGGCGGGCTCAAGGAGTTCATGCAGCTGGGCTATCAGGACGCCGTGCTGCAGGCGTTCGAGCCTCAGGTCACGCAGGCGGTCGAGGAGTTTCCGGCGGTGCTCGCCGCGCTGCGCGGGCAGCTTCCGGTCGAGGGCGGGCCACTCGGCCTCGTGGGGGCTTCGATCGGCGCACTGCCCGCGCAGCTGGTGATGGCGGACCACAACGTGCGAGTCAACGCTGCGGCACTGGTCAGCCCGGTCATTCAGCTCGCGGAAGTCGTGGCCGTCAACGAGCGCCGATTCAACGTGACCTACCCGTGGAACGACACGTCGCGCGAAGTCGCCGCCAGGTTCGACCTGGTAGCCCGGGCCGCCGAGATCGCCGCCGGCGACCCGCAGCCCGCGCTCCTGCTGGTCACCGGCGCCGGGGACGACCCGGCATTCCCGCTCCAGACCCAACGGCTGCATGCCGAGCTTCAGCAGCTCTACCGCGATCCAGAGCACGTAGCCGTGACCAGCATCCGTGGCATGGCGCATGGCTTCGCCGCCGAGCCCGGCATCGAGCCGGCCCCGCAGACAGACGAGGCGCGCCTCGTCGACACCGCGATCACCGACTGGTTCAACCGCCACCTCAGTTCATAAGGGCCCTAATGCGCGCCCTTGCGCAGTGCGTTGATGAAGGCCGCGCCGTTCGGTGCGCCGATGCCGGTCATCGTGTCGTAGCCCTTGGCGGTGACCTGCGTCGTGTAGGACGGATCCTGGTAATCGAAGGTGTCGAGTGACGCGGGGTTGGATCCGTTGGCCGGGGAGTAGGCGTCCCGGTCCTGCTGCGGCATCGACGTGCCGACCGGCAGGATGTCGTGCAACGCCGAGGTGCCGGCCACGCTGTAGATCAGCGGATTGATGAAGCCGAAGGCCGACTTCTGGCCCTGCTGCGCATCGGCGACGAGACCGGCGACCAGCGGGCAGGCCAGGCTGGTGCCGGCGTTGACCTGCGTCTGGAAGGGCCCGGGCTTGCCCTTGGTCTCCGACTCGATGTAGCCGACGAGCATGCCGGTGTTCAGGTCGGCGTCGGCGGCGATGTCCGGCACCGCCCGGTCGACGACCGTCTTCTTCCCGACCGTGACATGCGACATCGAGGCCGGGACGACGCCCTTCTGATAAGCGGGCTGCGCGTACCGCAGGCTGGTGCCCCCGCCCGCGCCGCCGTCACCGCCGACGTCGCTCCACGCGCCGTTGTCCACGGACGCGAGGTCGTCGGACCAGCCGGTCTCGAACAGGCGCTCACTCTTCGACCCGATGCCGAGGGTGGTGCCGCCGACCGCCGTCACGAACGGGTCGGACGCGGTAGCGGCAAGACCGGGTGCGTCGCCGGAGGAGAAGTACATGCCGACGCCCTCGCCGGCGGCTCGCAGGTCGATCGCGTGCACGGTCTCCGGTGACACCGCGCCGTCCGGGATCTGCCACGAGTTGGATTCGATGGTGGCGCTCGGGTGGGCGCCGTTGCCCGTCAGCACGGAGAGCGCGGCGTCGAGCAGACCCTGGTTCTCATCACAGCCCGCCGCCGCGGTGACCATCAGCTGGTCGGCGCCGGGCGCCATCGTGTAGAGCGCCTCGGAGTCCATCTCCGACTCGTCGTTGTACCGCGGCTGATCCGCGGCGGCCGCGGGAGCGTCGGCGGCGGAACTGCCGACCGACGCGGCGCCACAGCTGCTCCCATTGCCCGCACTTCCCGCACTGCCCGCCTGCACCTGACGGAACTGGCTGGACGTCGGTGCCGGGAGCTTGTTGGCCTTCGCGAAGTCCGTCAGCGACTGGAACATCGCGATCGGCGCCTCATCCTCGATCATGGCGACGGTCTGGCCCTTGCCGGTGGCGGTCGTCGTCGCACCGTACGCGGCACGCAGTTGGTCGGCGGAGTACCCGCAGATCGGCAGCGAACCCGTGGTCAGGCCGTGGTAGGCCGGGTGGAAGCTCCGCACATACTGCGCCCAGTACTGGGCGCAGGTCGGCGACGGCGTGGCCGCGGTTTGCGAGGTGATCGGCGGCGCGCCGTCCAGCCCGGTCACCGCCTGCACGTCGGACGCCAGTGCGGTCGGCACGGACACGGCGCGGTCGTCGGCCTGGATCATCTCGGGCATTCCGGTCGCGCCCGTGACCCGGTACGTGTTGATCCGCACTTGGAGCGCCGCCTGGACCTTCGCCGCCGGTCCGGTCGCCGACACGTAGTCACGGCCGTCGCCGGCGTGCACATCGGTCAGGCCTTCCGAGGTCAGCCACGCCGCGACCGCCGCCGCGTGCACGGTGGTCGGACCGAACCTGGCGGTGTACGCGGCCGGGCTCAGGTAGTGGTGGAACTCGGGGTTGCCGGGCGTGGAGACGGCGTTGGCGAACGCGGTGGCGTCGGCCACGTCAGGGCTCAGCCACACCTGCACCGTCTCCCGCTGCGATGAGGACACCGCGCCGACAAGGGTCCCGGCCCGCGCGACCCGCGCCGCCGACCCGGGCACCTCGCTGGAGGCCGCCGCCGCTTGCGCGGTGCCGGGCACCCCCAGCACGACCGACGTGGCCGCCGCGACCGCGCCGACGGCCAGCGTCGCCACCGTGCCGCTCCAGGTCTTCCCCATCAGAGCCCTCCTACCTGTCAGACGCACCCGTGCACGCCCGGCCACTCGTCACATCACCCCTATCAGGACTGCCGAGGACCGCTCGTGGTTGAGATCTTCGCCGTCGCGCCGGCCGCCGCGCGTGCGCCACGCGCGGTGCGCCCCCAGGGCTTGTAGACGTTGATCGCGTTCACCGCGCACAGGACGACGAGCGCGATCGAGCTCGCGGTGACGATCTGCTGTCCAAGATCGCCCACCGCCGAGCCGGGATCGGCTGCGTTGCGGGCCAGTTCAGAGGCGCGAACGAGCCGCGGCCGCAGCGCGAACAGCACCGCCGTCGCGGCAATCGCGGTCAGCAGCAGCGAAAGCACGACCCAGTAGTGCCGCAGCAGTTTCCAGCGCGTGCCCAGCGAGATCGCGATCCCCGAGATCAGTGCGAGGAGCGGCAGCGGGATCAGTAGCACGTTCGCGACCGGTCCGAGGACGACGAAAGCCGAGCGCTGCGTCGTGGGATCGTGGCTGGTGGCGCCCAGTATCGCGAGCACGAGAACGCACAGGTCGACGCCGATCCAGCCGACCGAGGCGACAATGTGGACGGTAAGCACGCCGCGGCGTAGGCGCGGCCCGAAGACCCGATCCCTCGCTCGGCCGGTCTCCTTGGGCAAAGTCAGTTCCTGCATGCGGTCCAGCGTGTCGGGCGTCGTGTCGGCGGTCGTCAGGCGGCAGGCGGCAATCGGGGGTACGCACGTCGGCGTATCCGCGAATGCCGCCTGCCGCCTGACGACGCCGGAGGCGCGCGCATCGTAATCTCGGGGACATGACAGGCCGGAAGATCACGGATGCGCTGCGCCGGAGCGCGCCCGGCGGCTGGCGCCGCGACCTCACCCCGGCCGCGATCCTGACCGTCTTCTTCTTCCTGGCCAGCGGGCACAACAGGCCGCCCGCGGGCGGCCACGCGCTGGACGCGCTCGGGTACGTGACGATGGTGCTCGGCGGCGTGTCGATCGCGTTGTGCCGCCGGTTCCCGCGCACGGCCGTGATCCTGGTGGTCGCCGCGCTCAGCTGCTACGTCGGGCGCAGCTATCCGGACGGGCCGGTCTACCTCGCCGGGATCTACGTGCTGTTCTCGCTGGGCTGGCACACTCCGCGACGCACGTCCCTGTCGGGGGCCGCGCTGCTGCTCGTGGCGCTCACCGCCGCGGCGCTGGCCACTCAGCAGCACCTCACCGTCCTTCCGTTGGTCTTCGCGGGCTGGGCGGCCGCCGCGGTGCTGCTCGGCGAGGCCCTGCGCAACCGGCGCGCCTACCTGGACGGCGTCCGGGAGCGCACCCGCAGCGACGAGCAGACCCGGGTGGAGCAGGGCCGCCGCCGGATCGCGGAGGAGCGGCTGCGCATCGCCAGGGACCTGCACGACAGCGTCGGCCACGCGATGGCGATGATCAACGTCCAGGCCGCCGCCGGCGCGCACGTGGCCGACCAGCGGCCGGAGGCGGCCAAGCAGGCGTTGGTGGCGATCCAGCAGGCCAGCGGTGATGTGCTCGACGAGCTGACCTCGATGCTCAACGTGCTGCGCGCGGACGGCGAGGCGGCCGAGCGGATGCCGATGCCGGGGATCGCGGAGATCCGGCAGTTGGTGGCCGGCAGCGGCAATGCGCGGCTGCGGACCAGTATCGTCGTCGAAGGCCGAACCGAGGACGTTCCCGAGGCCGTCGGGACCGCCGCGTACCGCATCGTGCAGGAGTCGTTGACCAACGTGATCAGACACGCGGGAGCAGCGAGCGTGCAGGTCACCGTGCATGCCGAGGAGGACCGCGGCCTGCGCGTCGAGATCCGCGACGACGGAGCGGGCGCCGCGTCCCCGGCCGCGTCCTGCGGGAGCGGCATCGGAATCCGCGGCATGCGGGAACGGGCCGAATCGACCGGCGGACAGCTCGAGGCTGGACCCGCGCCGCGGGGCGGGTTCGTGGTGCGGGCCGACTGGCGGCCGCGCTCGTGATCCGCGTCCTGCTCGCAGACGACCAGCCGCTGGTGCGCGCCGGATTCGCGATGATCCTGGACGCCGAGGACGATATCGACGTCGTCGGCGAGGCCGATGACGGTGCCCGCGCCGTCGAGCAGGCGCGCCGGCTCAAGCCCGACGTGGTGCTGATGGACATCCGGATGGCGGGCGTCGACGGGCTCGAAGCGACCCGCCGCATCGTCGGCGACGAGAGCCTCGCCGCGGTGCGCGTGCTCGTGCTGACGACTTTCGAACTCGACGAGTACGTCTTCGACGCGCTGCGGTCCGGGGCGAGCGGCTTCCTGGTCAAGCACACCCAGCCCGCCGAGCTCATCCGCGCGGTGCGCGAGGTCGCCCGCGGCGAGGCGCTGCTCTCGCCGAGCGTGACCCGGCGGCTGATCGCCGAGTTCACCGCCCGGCCGGTCAGGCCCAAGCTCGTGCCGCCCATGATGAACGCGCTGACCGAACGGGAACGCGAGATCGTCGCCCTCGTCGCGCAGGGCCTGACGAACGACGAGATCGCGGCCGAGCTCGTGCTCAGCCCGGCGACCGCGCGCACCCACGTCAGCCGCGCGATGGTCAAGCTCGGGGCCCGCGACCGGGCGCAGCTCGTCGTGTTCGCCTACCAGTCCGGGCTGGTCCGCCCCGCCGAGTAGCGCGCCCGCGCGGCGGCGCTGGCGCACGGATAAATGCCGCACGGACGCATGCCGCACGGACGTACGCAGCGCTCGACCCGCTACGTCAGAGTACGTACGGCCAGGTGCCGACGCTCGCCCGACGACGTGTCAGGGCGCCGCGGCGAAGGTGGAGTAGCCGGATCCGAGCTGTTCGGGACCGGTCCACCGACCGCCCTACGGAGTCGCCATGACCTCGTCCGCCGCTACCTCGCCGCCGATGATCGAAGTCGCCGGCCTGACCAAGTCCTACGGTTCCTACACGGCCGTATCCGACCTCGACTTCACCGTCCAGGCCGGGTCCGTCACCGGATTCCTCGGCCCGAACGGGGCCGGCAAGTCGACGACGCTGCGCATGCTCGTCGGCCTGACCCCGCCCACCTCCGGCCGGTGCCGGGTGCTGGACACCGACTACCGCCTGCTGCCCAACCCGGGCCGGCACGTCGGCGTGCTGCTCGACGCCTCCGCCCAGCATTCCGGGCGCACCGGACGCGAGGTGCTCGTCATCGGCGCGATGACGATGGGTCTCGACATCCACCGGGCCGACGAGCTGATCGAGTTCGTCGGGCTCACCCAGTCCGAGGCGCGCCGGCGAGTCGGCAACTACTCGCTCGGCATGCGGCAGCGGCTCGGTGTGGCGCACGCGCTGCTCGGCGACCCGAGCGTGCTGATCCTCGACGAACCGGCCAACGGACTCGACCCGGCCGGCATCCACTGGATGCGCTCAGTGCTGCGCGCGTTCGCCGATCGCGGCGGCTGCGTGCTGCTCTCCTCGCACCTGCTGCGCGAGATCGAGGTGATCGCCGACCACCTCGTCGTGATCGGCCGCGGCCGGATCGTCGCACAGGGCGCCAAGGCCGACCTGCTGGCCACGACCGACACCTTCGCGCACAGCCAGGACGACCGCGTGTTCGCCGAGGCCCTGGGCAACGCCGGTTTCGCCGCGCGCCCCGGCACCGATGGGCTGCTGATCGCCGCGTCCACCCAGGACATCGCCCAGGTCGCCGCCGCGGCCGGAGTCGTCCTGCTCGAGCTGCGGCCCGCCGGGTCCGACCAGCTCGAAGACCTGTTCCTGCAACTGACCGCCGACGACGCCCGTGACGAGGTGGCACGATGACCGCGAGCCCCGCCCTGACCAACCTTCCGACCGCGGCCCTGGTGCGCCCGTCGCTGACCGGACCCGCCGGGGTGCCGTTCTCCCGGCTGCTGCGCACCGAACTGCGCAAGCTCACCGACACCCGCGCCGGCAAGTGGCTGGTGACGGTGATCATCGCGGTCACCCCGGTCATCGTGGTGATCACGCTGTTCACCTCGAAACCGAAGTCGCTGACCTACAGCAACCTCGTCGACCTCACCCAGACCCCGCAGGAGTTCCTGCTCCCGGCGCTCGGGCTGCTCGCCGTCACCACCGAATGGAGCCAGCGCACCGGACTGGTCACCTTCACCCTCGCGCCGCACCGCGGCCGGGTGCTGCGTGCCAAGGCCGCCGCCATCGGCGTGTTCGGTCTGCTGGCGATCGCCGTCGCGTTCGTCACCGCTGCCATCGGCAACCTGCTCGGCGAGGCGCTGCGGCACGGCAACGGCAGCTGGGCCTTCGGTTTCAGCGGGTTCCGCGACCTCATCGTCGTGCAGCTGGGCACCCTCGCCGAGGGATTCGCGTTCGGCATGCTCCTGCTGATCAGCTCCGCCGCGATCATCACCTACTACGTGTTGCCCACGATCACCGCGTTCGCGGTCAACGCGATCCCGTCGCTCAAGTCCGACAAGTCGTGGTTCGACCTGATCAGCGCCCAGAGCCCGCTCTACAACCACGAGATGACCGGCACGGCCTGGCTGCAGTGGCTCGTCTCCTTCACCATCTGGGTCCTGGTACCGGGCACGTTCGGCGTGCTCAGGGTGCTGCGCAGTGAGATCAAGTCCAGCTGACCAGGCGTCACGAAGGGAATTCCCATGTCCGTCAAGCTCACCAGCTCCGTCCCGGCCCGGATCGACGGCGCCGCACTGCTCCTCGCGATCGTCGGCATGATCATCCAGATCGCGGGCGGGGTGAAGTATCCGACCGTGCCGCCCGGCATCGTCATGCTCGCGGCCGCCGCGCTGCTCGTCACGCTCGTGCCCTGGAAGCCGCTGCGCCTGCTCGGCCTGCTCGTGCCGCTGTTCCTCCTGTTCGGCGGCATCATCTCGACGACCGGCCGGACCAACCTCAGCCACACCGACCCGTTCGGCCCCTTCATCGGCACCGCCATCCAGTTCGCCGGCCTCGCCGTCGGCGTGGTCGCCGGTCTGGCTGCCGTCGTCGAGTGGCGGCGCCGCGACCGTATGGTTCCGTCGACCTAGGATCCGGTGATCCGGGGAGGCTCCCAGGCGAGGACCGGGTCCAAGGAGCGCAGGACCGCGTCGGGGAGCAGCCGGTAGGCCGCGCGCACGGCCAGGTCGCGCAGTGCCACGCCCGGGCGTGACGCCGCTTGGGTGAAGGAGCCGATGCGGTGGGAGCGCCGGACGAGGTCGGCGCCGCGCGGCCGGCGCAGCTCGGTGTAACGCGACAGCGCGGTCGGTACCGACTGCCCCGGCTTCCCGCTCACCACGGCGGCGAGGGTCACCGCGTCCTCGAACGCCTGGCAGGCGCCCTGGCCCAGATGAGGGGTCATCGCGTGCGCCGCGTCGCCGAGGATGGCCACGCGACCCAGGTGGTAGGCCGGGAGCGGCTCGGCGATCTCGTAGACGTCGTGGTGCAGGATCGCCGCCGGATCGGCTGACGCGATCAGCTCGGGGATCGGGGCGTGCCAGTCGCCGAATCGCTCCAGGAGCTCGGCCCGCTCGCCGATGTCGTGCGCGGAGTCGGCGGTCTTCGTGGCCGCACGGTCGGCCGCGTAGGCGTAGATCCGCCCGTCGACGAGCGGAGTCACCCCGAAAACCCGGCCGTGCCCCCAGGTCTCGCCGGTGACGCAGGGTGCTGACGGCGCGGGGACGAGCATCCGCCAGGCGGTGAAGCCGCTGAAGCGCGGTCCGCCGTGGTCGGGGAACAGTGCCTTGCGAAGGGCCGAGTCGACACCGTCGGCGACGACGACGAGGTCCGCTTCCAGCGTGCCGCGCTCGGTCAGCAGGCGAGCAGGGGTGTGGTCGTCACCGGGATCGATGCCCGTCGCCGCGGTGCCGAGCCGGATCGCGTCATCCGGGAGGCTGCGCGCGAGCAGCTCGTGGAGGGTTGAGCGCAGTGCCAGCACGACCGGTTCACCGAACCTGCGCACGATCGCCTCGCCGCTGGTGCGGCTCAGGACGCGTCCGTCGGGTCGCCGCACCACCGCGTCGCCCTGGATCGCGGCGAGCGCACGCACCGCATCGCCGAGGCCTACGACGTCGAGCGCCCGCAGCCCGTTGGCCGCGACCGCGAGACCCGAACCGACCGGCTGAAGTTCGGCGGCACGCTCGCAGACGGCGACCGACCACCCCTGTTGATGCAGTGCGACGGCCGCGGTCAAGCCCCCGAGGCCCGCCCCGGCGATGACCGCCCGCGGCCGATCGGCCCCGTCCGCACTGCCCGAGTAGTGCTCAGCGTTCGACATGGCTGCCGCTCCCGTCCCGTTCCATCCCGTTCCGCGACTACATCGCTACTACAGCCGTAGTGATACTACGAATGTAGTTCTACGCCACTACGTCCGTAGTAGTCAACCGGTTAGGCTCTATCGCATGACCGACCCCCGGCCGCCGCGCTCCCGTCCCGACATCATCGGCGACACCGCCATCGCCCTCCTCGCCGAGCGCGGCCTGCGCGGTCTGACCCACCGCGCCGTCGACGAGGCGGCCGGACTTCCCCCCGGATCGACCTCGAATCACGCACGCACCCGCAGCGCACTGCTCGAAACCGCCTTCGCGCGCCTCGTCGAACTCGAGAAGGCCGCGATGGCGCCCGCCGTCGGCCGCGAGGCGACAGTGCTGCCCACCGGGGTCGACGCCATCGCCGCGGCCGTCGCCCAACTGCTGCACCAGACCCTGACGCAGCGCCGCGCGCAGACCCTCGCCCGGTTCGAACTCGCGCTGGAAGCCACGCGCCGCCCCGAGCTGCGCGAGATCTACGACGCGGCCGGCGCGGCATTCCGCGAGCCTGCCGTCCAGCTCGTCACCCTGCTGGGCGCGGCCGACCCGGAGCGCCAGGCGCGTGCCTTCATCGCCTGGTGCGAAGGAGTGCTCTTCGACTCCCTGGCGGGCGCGGGCTCGCGCAGGACCCCGACCGCGCAGGAACTCGAGCACGGTCTCAAGGAACTCCTGAACGGAATGCTCACGGCAGGTCCGGACGCCGAACGGGAATAGCTCGAGCGGCGGCCGGGGTTGCCGCGAGTATGACGACTGAGGATCTGGGCCGGGTCGCGATCTGGGCGCCCTACATGCACGTGAACCCGCAAGCCGCGAGCGAGCTGGAGCAGCTCGGCTACTCGGCGGTCTGGCTCGGCGCGTCCCCCGCCGCCGGGCTGGAGATGGTGGATCCGCTGCTGGACGCGACCGAGCGGCTGGTCGTCGGCACCAGCATCGTCAACATCTGGGCCTCGGCGCCCGGGCCGGTGGCGGAGTCCTTCCACCGGCTCGAGGCGAAGTACCCGGGCCGGTTCGTGCTCGGCATCGGCGCGGGGCACCCGGAGGCCACGTCGGACTACCGCAAGCCGTACGAGGCGCTGGTGGACTACCTCGACGAACTGGACGAGCACGGCGTGCCCGTGGAGCGACGTGCGTTGGCCGCGCTGGGGCCGCGCGTTCTGGAGCTGGCCCGCACCCGTACGGCCGGGGCGCTGCCGTACCTCATCACCCCCGAGTACACGCGCGGCGCGCGGGAGCTGCTGGGCCCCGACACGCTGCTGGTGGCCGAGCAGAAGATCGTGCTCGACGACGACGCCGCGCGGGCCCGCGAGACCGCCCGCCCGCGCGTCGGGATGTACCTTCGGCTGTCGAACTACGTCGCCAACCTGAAGCGCATCGGCTTCGGCGCCGAGGATCTGGAATTCCCCGGCAGCGACCGGCTCATCGACGCGCTGGCCGTGCACGGCGATCTCGACGCGGTCGCCGCCGGGCTGAGCGCGCACCTCACAGCGGGCGCGGACCAGGTCGCCATCCAGGTGCTGTCCCCGGACAACGACATCCTGCCCGCGGCGCGCGCCCTCGCCGGCAAGGTCTGAGCAACGGCGCATAACAAGTCACAAGTCCCCGCTCAGGGCGTATTGCGCTTACCGCGCGACGTGCGCCAAGCGGTGAACAGCAGGAACAGTCCGATGATCAGCACGACGGCGCCCAATCCCGCGTAGGCCGGGTGCCCGGACATCATCGACCCCTTCGCGGCCCCGGCGCCCTGGGCGATCCACAACACGCCCACAGCACTCAGTACCAGCCCTGCGATCAGGCGGATCCACATCGGGAAGTTCCTCTCCGTCGTCGACACCACGGTACGTCGAACATGACACGTACACGCCGAGACTACGGTTCAAGCGACCGCTACCGCGTCCGTCGCTGACGCGACTCGGGTGCTGGAGGAGAAGGTCATGAACTATCACGGTCTGGTCAAGCAACTCGACCTGCCCGCCGGGTGGAACGCCCCCGCCGAGCTGGCATTTGACGACATCCGCGCCCGGGCGATCAGCCGCGCCGACAACGACGAGGATGTGCGGGGCATCAACGCCAGTATCGAGCTCATCCGGCGGACCCGCGGCGGTAGCTGGCCGACAGAGCCTGTCAGCGTCGACTTCAACTACGTCGATGAGGTCTGGCACGAATGTGAGTTCCGCGACGGCGGCTCGTTCACCTACGCCGTGTACGACTCCAGCGGCCACTACCTCGGCTGCTGCTATTTCTACCCGATGGGGCGACGGGCTCCCCTCACCGAGGAACTGATCGAATACGAGGTCGACGTCAGCTGGTGGGTCACGCCGGACGCCTACGAGCACGGCTACTACACCAAGCTGTACGCCGCGCTCCGGCACTGGTTAGACACGGCATTTCCGTTCACGAAGGCCTACTACTCGAACCTCGAAATCCCCGATCCGACCGCGTGAAGGGGCGGCGACTACACGAGAGTGGTCCGGGCACCTTGCATCGTGTCGTGGCAACCGTTCGCCCATCGTCGGTAGATAGTCAGAATCATTGACGAAGTTAGTCGGTAGAGCTGACTGTGTCAAAGCGGAGTCGCAGTCTACTGACGCCCGTCGGCCCCGGCAGTTCGGCGCGAACGGGACTCCGGGACGGACGGCTCGGCGCGGCCGGGTCTACCGCGCGTAGGGGTCGGTGATCTCGCGGAGTTGATCCAGGATCTGGTGCAGCAACGTGAAGTTGCGGGTGCCCAGGTAGGTCTTCCACTCCGAGAGGATCTCGTCGAGTGTCGCCATGGCCACCTCGACCGCCCGCCGGCCGCGCCGCTCGATCACGATCAACCGGGCGCGGCCGTCCGTGGGGTCGGGGACCCGGCGGACATAGCCCAGGCGTTCCAGTTGGTCGACCATCACGCTGGCGCTCTGCTTGGTCATTTGCGCCTGGTCAGCAAGGTCTGTGAGGCGCGAGCCGTCCGGGGCGACGCGTTGGAAGACCCGGCACTGGGCGAGGGTCCAGTCGTCGAACCCGGCATCCCGCAGGGCCCGAAAAATCCGGTCCTCGGTGTACCGATACGGGATGAACAACAGCGTTCCCAGATCAACCTGCTGCTCGTCGTCCATGCCGCTTTCGCCTCCGTCGCCCACCTGATCCCACGAGGTACACACCCTACGTCAACGCTGCCGAGCCGGATCGCCGCCGACCCGACCGCGGCGGCGCGTGCGGAGCGGTGAGCTCCGCGCGCGCAATCTGCCCCTCGGTGGCCTCGCACCTGCCGCTGTTGCGTTCGGCGCCACCGTGTGCCTAAAGTAGTAACGAAAGCTGACTAGTTCGTCCGACGGCGGCTGGAGCTGGCGAACCCCATCAGTCACCCGGCACTGACGATCTTCGCTCACGCCGTAATTCGTTCACGCAGCACCCCTATCGAAGGGATTTACCATGTCCACTGTCATCACCGGCGCATCAGGTCACCTCGGCCGACTCGTCGTCGGTCAACTCCTCGCCGCCGGAACGCCGCCGGAGCAGATCGTGGCCACCGGCCGAGACATCGACAAACTCGCCGACCTCGCACAGGACGGGGTCGCGGTGCGGCGCGCGGACTTCGCCGACCCGAGCACGCTCGACGACGCATTCGCCGGCGCCGAAGCGATGGTGCTGGTCTCGACGACGACGGTCGGTGAGCGTTTCGACAACCACCGCAACGCCATCGACGCGGCGCGGCGAGCGGGTGTGTCCAGGATCGTGTACACCAGCATCGTCAACGCCTCGACCGCGCGCATGACGCTCGCCGACGAACATCGCCGCACGGAGGACTACCTGCGTGAGAGCGGTTCGGCGTTCGTCATCCTGCGCAACGGATGGTACTTGGAGAACTACACCGACCAGCTCCCGATGATCACCAAGTACCACGCACTGTTGGGCAGCGCGCGCGACGGTCTGGTCAGCGCGGCCAGCCGACGCGACTACGCGGCTGCCGCCGCCGCGGTGCTGACGCAGGACGGGCACCTCGGAGCGACCTACGAACTCGGTGGAACACCGTTCACCCTGACCGAACTCGCCGCCACGATCAGCGACGTGCTCGGCACCCACATCGCCTACCAGGACATGCCGGTCGCCGACTACACCGCCACCCTGACCGCTGCGGGACTGCCCGCAGAGATGGCCGCCACAGTCGCTGACGCCGATGCCGGCCTGGCTCGCGGAGAGCTGTTCACCGCCAGCGACGACCTGGTCAAGCTCATCGGCCGACCGACAACCACCGCACACGAAGCCGTCCAGAACGCCGCCGCCACGACCATCGAGGAGTCACGGTGAGCACCTCCGGACCCGGTGTCGATACCCACGAGATGGTTCTGATCCACCGCGTCATCCGGCGCGAGTTCGGTCAGCTCCCGCGACTGTTCCGCTCCGCGGCCAATGACCGTGCACGATCCAAGGTCATCGGCGCGCATGCCCGGGAGATGGTCGACTTCCTCCACACACACCACACCGGCGAGGACGAGCTGCTCTTCCCGCTGCTGCGCGAGCGAGCTGCGCTCGATCCGGAACTGATGGACCGGATGGATGCGCAGCACGCGCAGGTCAACGCCGCCGTCACGGCCATCAGCGCGGAGCTGCCGACGTGGACGGCGACCGCGGACGCGGCCGCCGGCGAGCGGATGGCGGCCCTGATCGATGCCGCGATGCCGACACTGATCGATCACCTGGCTGAGGAGGAGTGGGAACTGCTCCCGATCG
>NZ_DASZKT010000201.1:0-11300 GCF_035552695.1 Actinospica sp. | reverse complement strand
GCCGAAGGCCTGCTCACCTTCCGACGCGGAACGGGCGGCAACCGGCTGATCGTGGCTGTGAACTTCTCCGACACCGAACGGCGCCTGCCGGAGCACGACAGGGTTCTGCTGGCCAGCGGACCGCTCGGCGCGGAAACGCTGCCACCCGACACTGCCGTTTGGCTAATGGACTAGTAGACGGTCCCAACCGACTTCAGCTTCACGCACGGGCCCCGAGTGGCTGACGGCGACGCCTGGCCGGAGGATGGCCTTGAGGCCAGACGCGTACGTCTTGATGAAGGAGGTCGACTCGCCATGATCGGTCGTCGAGGAGCGGCGGGCCGCCGCGGCAGCCTGCTCGGAACCGCCGCGCGCACCGCCGTGGTTGCAGGCACCGCCACCGCCGTCGGGAGCAGGGTCGCACACCGTCATCGCCAGAACGCCGCCGAGCAGGCCGCACCTGGGCCGGGCGCACCAAGCGCGCCGGCCGTGCAGCCCGAAACGGCTCCGATCACGACTCCGTCGCCTGGGCAGCCGGCGGGCTCCGATGTGCTCGAGCAACTCGAACGGTTGGCTGCCTTGCGTACGCAGGGGATGCTCACGGACGAGGAGTTCGTCGCCGCCAAACAACGACTGTTGGAGATCTAGGCGGAGTCGCCGGGAGCGGAGATCTCCTGGCGACCCCGGGGCTCGTCAGCGACTGGACAGCAGGTCCACGTTGCCGTCGAACTGCCACAGCGGGTTCGGCGAGACCTTGCCCGAGATGTCGATCAGGAAGTAGCCGTTGACTTCCACGGGTCCGTCTCCGTCGGCGATGTAGCGCCCGTTCGCGGTGACGTCGAGCTGGTAGATGGCCTGGGCTGTGACGTTGTCACCGGGGACGGCCCAGTAGACCGTGCAGCGCCAGTCGTTCCCGGGGCCCTCCTGCGCGCCGAGCCCCTCGCTCTTCAGGCACGCGGCGGAGGTGTTCAGTTGCGCCTCGGTGACCGGCGGGTGGTTCATCTGGGCTTGCTGGAGTCGGTAGATGTGGGCGAACGCCGTGGCCAGCGACTGCTGAACCTTGTTCTGGTCGATGCCGGAGCCATCCGCCCCGTTCGCCGTCACGGCGACGATGCCGGTCGTCGCGGCGAGCAGGACGGCCAGCGGGAGGACGCCCCAGGTCAGGGCCTTGCGGCCGGCTGCGTCGTTGTTGACGTTCGTGAAGTCCCGGCGGAGGAACAGCCGGTAGGCGAGCGCCGTCGCGACGAGTGCCCACGCCAGGCTGACCCCGACGCCGATCAGCAACGGCCCGGCCTGTTGCGGATCGGTGAAAAGGCCGTTCCAGGAGATGAAGGCGTAACCGGGCAGCGCCAGGCGCAGCGCGACCGGCAGCGGCAGCATCTGTGCCGTCTGAAGCCCGAGGGCGGCGATCATGGGCAGGAGCAGGCCCATCGGGGACCGGCCGAGGGCGATCGATCCGAGCAGCCCGATGGCCGCCAGGGCGAGCGTCGGCGCCAGTACGCACAGCCAGGCCAGCAGGGTCTTGCCGCCCGCGTCCCCTCCGCTGAGCAGGTGGCCGTCCAGACCGATCAGCGGCTGGTTCCCCTCCGCGAGCAGTCCGCCGACGACACTGGACACGGCCAGGCCGGCCACGCCCAGCACGATCACGGTGAGGCTGGCGATCGCCTTGGCCGCGAAGATCCGCCGGTGCGAGCGGACCGCGACGAGAAGGTGCCGCCAGGTCCCCAGCCGGTCCTCGGAGGCGAACACGTCGCCGGCGACCATCGACGTGAGCAGCGGCAACACCCAGGTGCCTGCGGCGCCGAGGACGACCAGCGATCCGGCCCAGCCGGTGGCGTGCATCTGGCGGCCGAACAGCGTGTCCGACGGCAGGGTGCCCTGCTGGTCGACCGCGAAGACCGCCAGGCCGGGACCGATCCAGCTGAGCAGCAGCAACAGGCGTACCCGCCAGGATGACGTCTGCTTGATCAGCTCGAAGCGCAGGACGCGGGCCACCGCGACGGGGCGCACGCCCGCGGTCGCGGGCTCGGTGACGAGGGTGTCGACGGCGGTCGCGGTCATCGGCCTGCCTCCTGTTCGGTGAGGGCGAGAAACGCCGCTTCCAGTGGCGAGACGACGGGCACCAACTCGCGCAGCGCGATATCCGCGCGCACGATCCGCGCCACGAACACGTCGAGGGCCGCCACCTGCGCGCGTATGACGACGATGTCGGTATCGGGTCGTGGCGCACCGTCGGAGCCGTCGACGACACTTATGCCGGGCGTCTCGGCCGCGAGGGCGCGAGCGGCGGACGGGTCCGAGGCGCGCAGCCGGTAGTCGAGTTCGCGGTGGTCATCAGGAAGCTTATTCAGTGGCCCGGAGAACACCACGCGTCCGGCGGCGAGGATGGTGACCTCGGAACACAGCGCCTCGAGATCGTCCATCCGGTGGCTGGACAGCACGACCGTGCCGCCCTCGGCCGCGACCCGGCGCAGGACGCCGTGCACGTGCCGCTTGCCGGCCGGGTCCAGGCCGTTGGACGGCTCGTCGAGCACCAGCAGCCGGGGCTTGGTCAACAGGGCCGCGGCCAGCCCGAGCCGCTGGCGCATGCCGAGAGAGAAGCCGCGGACCTTGTCGTCGGCGACTTCGGTGAGGCCGACCTGCTCCAAAGCCTCGTCGACGTCCGCGGTGCGCCCGACTTCGGGGCGCAGCGAGACGAGCGTCGCAAGGTTCTGCTTCGCGGTGAGAGCGGGGTAGAGGCCGGGCCCGTCGACGAACCCGGAGACGGCGTCGGACACGGCCGCCGCGCGTCCCGCCGGAGTGCCGAGGATCTCCAGGCTCCCCTCGTCGGCGACGGCGAGGCCCAGCATCAGGCCGAGAAGCGTGGTCTTGCCGGCGCCGTTCGGCCCGACCAGTCCGTGGATCTGGCCCCGGGCCACATTCACGTCGACATGGTCGAGCGCGACGACGTTATCGAAGATCTTGGTGAGGCCGCGACCTCTGACCGCTATTGCCGAATCCATCCGTACGTCCTTTGCCAGCTGAAAGTTCTTGGACTGCGATTGTGGGGTGGCGAGTTCTCCTGGCGGGTCGGCGTCCCCACCGCGGTCGCGGTGCGGACGCCGACCTCCAGAGCGTAATCAGGCCACTGACATCAACTGACGTTGACCGCAGTGTCGTCGAGGACGAACGAGGTCTGGTACTCGAAGTCCTCGGCGCCGGTGAACTTCAGGGTGACCGTCTGGCCGGCGTACGGGGCCAGGCTGAAGCTGCGCTGGGCGTATCCGGTGTTGTGGTCGAGGTTGGAGTACGTGTGCAGGGTCGACAGAACCGAACCGGAACTGCTGAGGACCTGCACCTTGAGCGTGTCGTACGCGGTACTCGTGCTGGTTTCCGCCGTATCGACGTGCAGCCAGAAGTTGAAGTTGTACGTGCTGCAACCAGTCGGCAGCGCCACCGTTTGGGCGAGCGTGTCAGTGGTCGTAGAGCCCCAGCCGTCAAGCCAGGCGTCCCACGATCCGCTGTGCGGCGGCTCCGATGCGCTGTTGCTGATCACGTCGACCGGCGAATGGGTCGAGGTCACCGTCCAGGGCGCGGCGCCGGAGCTGCCCTGTTCGAAGCCGGGGTTTCCGAGCAGTTGCGCCGCCGTGCAGCCGCCGCCACCGGTCGGGGTGGCGCTGGCCTCGTTGCTCTGCTGGCCTTCACCGATCGGGTTCGATGCGGTGACCTCGTAGTAATAGGTCTGGCCGGCGATCAGCCCGGTGTCCGTGCACGTGTTCACCACGGCGAGGTTCGCGCAACCGCCCGAGGTCAGCAGGGACTCGGTGCCGCTCGAGGTGCTGCGGTAGACCTTGTACCCGTTGATGGCCTCACCGCCGTCGCTCGACGGGGTCTTCCAGTTCAGCGCGACCGAAGTGGTTCCCGGCGCGGCGGTCAAGCCCGTCGGCGGGCCCGGCGCGGTGGCCGCGATCGGCGAGGCGGTGACGGTGACGGTCGAGGTGGCCGTCAGGGCCGGGGACGAACTGTCCGTCACCGTGAGGGTGGCGGTGTAGGTGCCCGCGGTGCTGTAGGTGTGGCTCGGGTTCTGCGCCGTGCTCACGGCCGAGCCGTCACCGAAGTTCCAGCTGTACGAGTACGTCGGCTTTCCGCCGGTTGCCGTGCCGGCGAAGTTGACGGCCAGTGGGACCTGGCCGGACGTCGGCGTCGCCGAAGCGGAAGCCGCGAGCGGGTTGCCCACGGCGCTGACGTTCGTGGTCACGGTCGACGTGGCCGTCTTAGCCGGCGACGAGCTGTCCGTCACCGTGAGGGTCGAGGTGTAGGTGCCCGCCGCACTGTAAGTGTGGCTCGGGTTCTGCGCCGTGCTCGTGGCACCGTCGCCGAAGGCCCAGCTGTAGGTGTACGGCGCGGTGCCGCCAGTGGCCGAACCGGTGAAGTTCACCGACAGCGGCGCGTTCCCGGTGCTCGGGGTGCCGGTGGCGCTCGCCGACAGCGGGGTCGCGCCCTGGACCCAGAAGTCCTCCAACGGGTCGCCGAGGGCGGCCTGGTCGTTGGTGGTCATCGGGAACGTGCTCAGCCCGAGGTTGTCGTTCGGGTTGATGATGCCCGACTTCACGTTCTCCATCGTGCGCTCCATCGCCGCGAGCACGTTGCTCGTCGTGTACGCGACGTGGCTTATGTAGTGCTGCTTGACGAGCGCGGACGGACCGATGACGACCAGCGGAACCCGGTAGGTGTTGGACACGTGGTCGGAGCCGTTGTTACCGTTCTGCGTGTCATCTTCAGTGACGATGACCAGCGTATTGTTCTTGTACGTCGCGTTGTTCTCGATGGAGTTGACGACGTTGTTGGTCGCGGTGTCATTGCCCGGGATGTCCTGGTACGTCCCGGGGTGGTCGTTGAACAGCTCGACATAGCTGTACGCGGGCAGCCCGTTGGTGTTGACGAAGTTGATGTAGTCGTTGGCTATGGTGCTGTCCGGCAGGCTCTGGTTCGAGCAGGTGTACTCGTTGTAGTGCAGCTCGTCGGGGATGGTCGTGCCCGGACGATTGGGCGGCAGCACTTCCACCTTGCCGTCGGCCGGGTTCTTCCAGTAGCCGCTTCCGCTGTTGAGCATCCAGTAGAAGTCACCGTTCATGATGAACGTGTACGGGCTGCTGCCGCTGCTCGTGCCCTTGGGCGGCGTGCAGGCGCTGGTGCCCTCGTCCGTCGGGCCGTTGTCGCCGGAGAGAAAACGGTCGAACTGCGTCCCCGTGGCCGACGGGTAGGACTGCTGCTGGCTGCTGGACGCCGACTGCCCCGAGAACATGAACCAGTGGTTCGGGCCGCTCGGCGGCTGCGTGCCGGTGCTGTACGTGTCGGAGAGCGCGTACTGCTTGGCCAGCGAGTGCAGGTCCGGCACGGAGCTGATGTGGTTGGTGGACTCCACCTTGCCGTTGCAGCCCGCGATGACCGTCGTTGCGCAGTCGCCGAGGTAGTCGTCGAACGTGTGGTTCTCGCGATAGACGATCACGAAATGCTTGAACCCCGGGAAGTACGGCGCCAGCGGGTTGACCGCCGCAGTGGGCTGACCCACTACCGTCTGCTTGTTCGAGACCGTCTTAACGACATCTTTGTTGGTGATTTTGAAGTTCTTGGGCTGCGGGAACTTCGCGAACTCCACCCCCGGCGCCGCGAACGTCGCACCGCTGCAGTTGAAGTTGTCCGGCCGGTACGTCTGCGGACGGTGTCCGGCCGGCAGGTTCTTGGCATTCGAAGGATCGGTGTTGGGGTTCCACCCGATCAGGGTGCACGAGCCGACGCCCGTCTTCGGATGCGTCGCCGGGGCGCCGTCCGCCCAGCTCAGCGAGGAAATCCCCGCTATAGCGATTCCGGCCAGCACGGTCATGCCGATCGTTCGCTTTCTCCAGCTTTTCATTGAGCCTCCGCACGGTGGGTCATGCGAGGTCAAAATGACCATCGTCAGCCCGTAGGATCTCGTAGAATCAGCCCTCCGCAAGGGGCTCGGAGACTATATCTTCATAAACTTTTCACGCTCCGGGCCCGGCGTCCGACGTTCACCCGCCGTTGGCGCGGGAGCCGTTGTGAATTCGATCTCTGGTTCGCTGGAGCAACTAGCCCTTGGCGTACACGGTTTGAAGTTGCCGCCGCTTCGTGCATCGCGGCGAGTCGGCCGGTGAGCGAGCGGATCACAGCGGTCGATAGGGTCACGGCATGGCCGATCACGACGCTGCACGCATCGCCGACCGGTACGCCGACCCGCGGCCCGGGGACCTGCGCAGTCCGTTGCGTTTCCTGCTCTGGTTGATAGCCGGGCAGAAGTGGCGAGTGCTGCGGGCGTCAGTGGTGGGCAGCGCGTGGATGGTCGGTTTGGCGCTTCCGCCGTACCTGCTGTCAGAGGCGATCGACGAGGGCCTGCGGTCGAGAGACAACGGTGCGCTGGTCGGGTGGGTGCTGGCGCTGGTGGCTTTTTGCGTGGGAAACGCGGCGCTGGGCGGATTGCGGCACGGCACGATGACGAAGATCCGCACGTATTCCGCCTACCAGACCGGGCTTTCGACCGTTCGGCACGCGACGCGGCTGGGGGCGGCGCTGGGCCGGAAGTCCTCGTCCGGGGAAGTGGTCGCGATCGGGCTTGGCGACGTCCAGGCCATCTCCACGGCGCTGACCGTCACCGGTCCCGGGGTCGGGTCGGTGGTGGCGTACGTGGTGGTCGCCGTGTTGCTGTTCACCATCTCCCCGCTGCTGGCCGTCGTCGTGTCCGCGGGCGTGCCGGTGCTCGCCCTGACGATCGGGCCGGTGCTGCACCGCACCCATGGGGCGATGACGCCGTACCGGGAGCAGAACAGAGCCCTGACCAACAGGCTGATCGACATCGTCACCGGCCTGCGCGTGCTGAGCGGTCTCGGCGGCAAGCAGGCATATCTCGGCCGCTACCGGGAGGATTCACGAGCGCTGGTCCGCCAGGGCTACCGGGTCGGGGCCGCGACGAGTTGGACCGGGGCTCTGGGTACCGGGTTGCCCACGCTGTTTCTGGCCGCCGTCACATGGATCGCGGCCAGGATGGCCGCCGAGGGGTCGATCACGGTAGGCCAGCTGATCGCCGTCTACGGCTACGTCGCGATGCTGGTGGCCCCGGTCTCCTCCCTCATCGAGGGCGCGCAGCAGCTCACGGCCGCAACCGTCGCCGCACGCCGCGTGATCCGCTTCCTCGCGCTCGAACCCGATCACAGCGACGGCGAGCACGATCTCGGCCCGGACTCCGGAGTCCTGCACGACCCGCTGTCGGGCACGGAGATACCGCCCGGCTCGTTCGTCGCCCTCGTCGGCGCCGAATCCGCGGACTGCACTGGGGTCCTCGAACGCCTGGCCCGCTTCACCGCGTCCGATGCCACGTGGGGCGCAGTGCGCCTGGACGAAGTGGCACTCCCGCAAATCCGCTCGCGCATCCTGCTGGCCGAGAACGACGCCACGATTTTCGCCGGGACGATACGCGAGGCGGTGGCCGGGCGGCGCGCAGCCCTGGAGCCCGATCTCGGCCACGCGGTCACGGCGGCGGTCGCGAGCGACATCGTCGACGCGCTGCCTGACGGCCTCGGCTCGACGCTCGATTCCCAGGCCCGCAACCTCTCCGGCGGCCAGCGCCAGCGGCTGCGTCTCGCCCGCGCCCTGTACGCACAGCCCGAGGTCCTTCTGCTGGTCGAGCCGGCCTCCGCCGTGGACGCGCCCACCGAGGCCGCCATGGCCACCCGGCTCCGAGAGGCGAGGCGAGGGCTGACGACCGTGGTCACCACGTCCTCGCCGCTGGTGCTCGACCGGGCCGATCTCGTGCTGCACCTGGTCGCGGGACGGGTGGCCGCTTCGGGGACCCACCAAGAGCTCTGGCGATCCAACCCCGCCTACCGCTCCGTGGTCTCACGCACCACCGCGACGCAGGGCCAGGAGGCCGCGCAATGAGCACCCGCTTGCCCGTCGCCGACGCCGCCCAGATTCGGGCCGCATTGCGTCAGGATGTACGGTCCGATCGCCGCGCCTTCGCCGGGATGCTCGTCCTGAACGCGCTCGCCGCCCTTGCGGCCCTGGTCGGACCGGCCTACCTCGGCCGGATCGTGGACGAAGTCACGGGCGCACATCCGTCGGTGTCCGTCGTGAACCACGACGCACTGATCATCGTCGTGTTCGCGCTCGCACAGATCCTCGTGTCTCGGTGGGCGCTGCTGATCGGCGCGCGGTTCGGCGAACGCACGTCCGCCCGCATCAGGGAGCGCATGCTTGAGCGCGCACTCTCCCTGCCGGCCTCCGTCGTCGAGCACACGACGACCGGCGACCTTGTCTCGCGCGGCACGAATGACGCCGGGATGGTCGCCGCGACCCTGCGCGACGCCGCGCCGATCATCTTCGTCTCGGCGGTCCAGGTGCTGTGCATCGCCGGCGCGGTCCTGGTCCTCAACCCGCTGCTGGGGATCTGCGGAGTGGCGTGCCTGGTCGGCGACGTGTTCGTGCTGCGCTGGTATCTGCGCCGGTCGCGGCCCGCGTTCCTGGCCCAGAGCATCGCGGGCGCGGCGATCACCGACGTGATGGAGAGCACGGCGAGCGGTGCGCGCACTGTAGACGCGCTGGGGCTGGAACAACGCCGGATCGAGGCGGCCGAGACCGCGTTCGCGGCTTCCATCAAGGCCCAGATGCACTCGCTGCGGCTACGCCTGGTCCTGTTCCCGACGGTTGACGCCTCCTATGTCCTGCCACTTGCCGCGATCCTGCTGATCGGCGGCGCGCTGTATGAGCACGGCGAGGTCTCACTCGGAGCGGTAGTCGCTTCGACCCTTTACATGCGCCAGTTGGCGGGCCCGCTGGACACCGTCTTGGTGTGGATCCAGACGCTGCAGAACGCCGCCGTCTCCTACGCGCGGGTTGAGGGTCTGTCGGCCGCGCCGCAGGCGCCCGTCCCGACCGGCGCGATCCCAGCGGGTGACCGCATCGAGGTCGCCGGCGCCCACTTCGCCTACAACGCGGATCACGGGGACGTCCTGCACGGAGTGGACCTGGTGGTGCAGCCCGGCGAGCGGCTGGCGATCGTCGGCGCGTCCGGCGCGGGCAAGTCGACGCTCGGCCGCCTGCTGGCCGGCATCGACCACCCGAATCAAGGCACTGTCACCGTCGACGGCATTCCGATCGCCGACCTCCCGCCCGAACGCCTGCGCCGCCAGGTCGTGCTGGTGACCCAGGAGCACCACGTCTTCCACGACACCCTGCGCGGGAATCTGAAGCTGGCCAAGGCCGATGCGACCGACGACGAGCTGCTGGCCGCGCTCGGCGCCGTCGACGCGGGATGGATCGACGCCCTGCCCGACGGCCTGGACACGTTCGTCGCCGGGAACGGCCACCGGCTCGACGGCGCCCAGGCCCAGCAACTCGCGCTCGCCCGCGTCGTGCTCGCCGATCCGCACACCGTCATCCTCGACGAGGCGACCGCCCTGCTCGACCCGGCGACCGCCCGCAATACCGAGCAGGCGCTCGCGGCAGTACTACGGGGTCGCACTGTCATCGCGATCGCACACCGTTTACAGACCGCACACGACGCGGACCGAGTCGCGGTGATGGACGCCGGGCTGGTGACCGAACTGGGAACCCACGAAGAATTGGTGGCATCAGAAGGGACATACGCAGCGCTGTGGCGGTCCTGGCACAGGGATTGACCCGGCCTGGGTCAGCCTGTGCGGAGCAGTGACAGGTAGTCGCCGGTCGGGACGCCGATGCCGGTTTCGGTGTCGAAGCCGGGTCCGGCCTCGGGGGTGGTCGGCACGAACGGCGTCGACGGGATCTGGCCGAACATCTGGACCAGGTACGGGGCGAATCCGTCGGCGGACACCTGCCGCTGCTCGACGGTGGCCGGAGCCGCGCCGGGCAACGGCGTGACGTCGCGGAACGCCCCGGTGTCCGCGAGCCGGTAGAGCGTCGGGTTGGCGAAGCCGAACGGCTCGCCGCCGCGCGCCTGCTGGGCGAGCGCCTGCACGCCGGCGAAGAGCGGGGTGGACAGGCTCGTGCCGCCGATGCGCCGCTCCGTGTACTGCCACGTGCTCGGGTCGGAGGTCGGCGACGTGAGGCCGTACAGCGGAGTTCCGCCGACGAGCATGCCGGTGGCCGCGTCGGCGTCCATCGCGACGTCCGGACCGGTCCGGTCGACCTTGCCGTCCTCCCCGGTCGCCTCGCGGTCGGAGACCACTCCCTGCTGGTACCACGGCCGCGGCTGGCCCGCCATCCATCCGCCGCCCGAGCCGCCGCCGTTCTGCGGCTGCTCCCACGAGGTGCCGTCCGGGCTCAGCGCACTGGCCCCGTCGCCCCAGCCGGTCTCCCACTCGCGTGAACCGTCCGGCCCGATGCCCAGCGAGGTGCCGCCCACCGCGGTGACCCAGTCGTCGCCCGCCTGCGGGGTGAGGAAGTTCCCGGTCGCGTCGTGGCCGCCATCGCCGCTGGCGTAGTAGAAGCCGACGCCCCGCAGCGCGCCCTCCTGGTACACCTCGTCGTACGCCGCCTGCTGGCCGGGCAGGTTCCCGAACGAAAGGGAGAGCGAGACGATCGAGGCGTGCGTGTGGTCCACGGCGTAGGTCAGGCTATCCAAGATGGAGCCGTCGTCCGCGGTGGACAGGCCGAGCGACATGATGTCCGCGTCCGGCGCCATGCCGTGTACGGCCTCCACGTCGAGCGTGTTCTCGACCATGACGGAGAAGGCATCGGCCGGCGTCACGGCCGGCGAGCCGTCCGGGGTGGGGACCACGTTGAGCTGGCCGGGGCGCAGTGTCCGCGTACCCACTCGCGTCGACCAAGTGTTCACGTCCTGTTCCAGGGTGTCCATGGCGGGCGTGACCACCGCGACGGTCTGTCCCGCACCTGTCGCGGTCCGATCGGGCGAACCGGCCGAGGTCGCCGCCGTCATCGCCTTCCTGGCCGATCCCGACGCCGTATATCTCAACGGCGTGCACACCCCCGCCCTGCCTAGGTTCTCAACTAACCGTTTAGAAAACTCTCACTCACGAGAGTCCACTTGCACGAAGCGCGTCGCGCGCGTACTCTCTCGAGAGTCAACTCTCATGAAGCAAGCCAACTTTCCCGACAACTCTCGATGGAGGCGTCTGACATGGCACAGGTCTCGGTGGTCGGACCGGACGACGGTGAGTCGATCCAGCTCGGCCCGACGCGGATGCGGATCCTGGAGGACGGTTCGACGACCGGACACCGGCTCGGCATGGGTGAGATCACCCTCGCCCCGCGCACCGACGGCCCGCCCCAACACCGCCACGCCCGGCACGACGAGGGCTTCTACGTCGTGTCCGGCGCCGCACGCTTCA
>NZ_DASZKT010000200.1:0-21618 GCF_035552695.1 Actinospica sp. | reverse complement strand
GATCGTCGCGATGGGCGCGCTGCACGCAGAGTACGGGCTGACCAAGCTGGTCGTCGCCTCGTACCAGGCCGCGTCCGGCGCCGGCCAGCCCGGCGTGGACACCCTGCGCGAGCAGTTGGCGAAGGTGGCCGCGACGCCGGGGCTCGGCACCCAGCCCGGCGACCTGCGCCGCGCCGTCGGCGACCTCGGGCCGTTCCCGGCCCCGCTGGCGCTGAACGTGGTGCCGTGGGCCGGATCGCTCAAGGACGACGGCTGGTCCTCCGAGGAACTGAAGGTGCGCAACGAGTCGCGCAAGATCCTCGGCCTGCCGAACCTGAAGGTCTCGGCCACCTGCGTGCGCGTCCCGGTGCTCACCACGCACTCGCTCGTGGTGCACGCGACCTTCGAGCGCGAGGTCACCGTCAAGCAGGCGCACAGCGTGCTGCGCGACGCGCCCGGCATAGTGCTGTGCGACGACCCGGCGAACGGCGAGTTCCCCACGCCGAACGACGTGGTCGGCACCGACCCCACCTGGGTCGGCCGGATCCGCCAGTCGCTGGACGAGCCCGACGAGCTCGAGCTGTTCGTGTGCGGGGACAACCTGCGCAAGGGCGCCGCGCTGAACACCGCGCAGATCGCCGAACTGATCGCCGCCGAGCTGACCGCGGCCTGACGGCGCACTCGTGGAAAACCCCCTCCGGTTCACTCCTGAGGGGGTTTTTCCTATGAATCAGCGCTCCGGGACTGGTCCGAGTGGCATTCTTGAGGCTCGTGAGTGCGCCCCGACGGTTGATGCAAGGAAACACTCGAACGGGGTACAACGGTCGGTGGGTTTCCCTTGTCTAACTGTCGTGACTCTGTCAGCGCCCGAGGGGCTGTGCCTGAAGCCGCCGCTCGTACATCGGCCGCGCCCGGCCTCGACGGGAGGTGCGGTGGCGACTGACGTCGATGTGACGACCGACCTGTTGACCGAGACCTATCAGCGCCACTACAGCTCGCTGTTGCGTCTGGCCGCGCTGCTGCTGGACGACACGGCCTCGTGCGAGGACGTGGTGCAGGAGGCCTTCATCCGGGTGCACGCGGCCCGCGCCCGGGTGCGCGAGGCCGATAAGCTGCTCGCCTACCTGCGGCAGACCGTCGTCAACCTGTCCAGGTCCGCGCTGCGCCGCCGGCTGCTCGGCCTCAAGCTGCTGCCCAAGCCGATGCCGGACGCCGCGAGCGCGGAGGAGGGCGCGTACGCGCTCCTTGAGAAGGACGCCCTGATCCAGGCCTTGCGCGGGCTGCAGCGGCGGCAGCGCGAGGTGCTGGTGCTGCGCTATTTCTCCGATATGACGGAGGCTCAGGTCGCCACCGCCCTCGGCCTGTCGATCGGTTCGGTCAAGGCGTACGGCTCGCGGGGCATCGACGCCCTGCGGGTCCGGTTGGAGGAGCAGCGATGAGCGAGGAGCGCGCAGGCCGGCACGGCTCGTCCCGCGGCTCCGCGGAGTCGCCCGGGCTCGACCCGCAGGATCTGGCGGCCGCGCTGCAGCGGTCCGTCGCGGCGATCGGCGCGGGCGGCCCGCCGCGGGCCGGGCTGACCCGGATCCGCAAGCGGGCCAAGGCGCGGCGGCGCAGGCGGACGGTGGCGGCGAGCAGCGCCGGGGTGCTGATGCTCGCGATGGTCGTCGGCGCGGTCACCGGCAGCAAGTTCGACATCGTGCCGGTGCTCACCGGCGTCGTCGGCCTCGGCGGCGATTCGAACAGCAGCGGCGCGCCGTCCCCGACGCCGCACGCCGGCGGTTCCGGCCAGGTGCGCACGGTGCGTCCGCCCGCCGCCGTGGCCGGCAAGAAGGGTCCCGCGATCGGCCCGGTGCTGCCGACCGCGTCGCCCTCGGCGCTCGCCTCGGCCGGCATTCCGCAGTGCACGGCGACGGACCTGAAGACGACCGCGACCGTGGACTCGGTGATCAACGGCGTCTCGTACGGGCACGTGGAAGCGGTGGCGAACACGACGTGCGCGGTGGCCGGCCCGCCGGTGCTCCAGGTGGAGAACGTGGCCGGCACGGCCGTGAGCTCGGTGGTGATCCTGCGGCACGAGCCCTCCGACGGCTCGCAACTGCCGAGCGTCGCGACCTGGGGCGCGGTACTGAAACTGCAGGCGGGCCAGGGCTACGACCTCCAGTTCGCCTGGGCGCAGGACGCGTGTCCGGCCGGGGCTTCCCCGTCCGGGGCCGCGAGAACCGGCGGCGGGTCGTCCGTCCCGTCGGCCGGATCGAGCAAGAGCCCGGAGAGCGCGTACTCGCTGAGCTACCTGGTCGCCGGCGTCACGCCGACCGCGCCGGTGGACCTCGAGGCCGCGTGCGGCGCGACGGTCTACGTCACGGACGTCTACGGCCAGGGCACATACCCGCTGCCGCAGCCGCCGGCCTCGCCGACCGCGCAGGCGTCCACGACCCCGGCCCCGCCGACGACCCAGGCGCCGACCACGCAGCCGCCCACGTCCAGCACTCCGAGCACCGGCGCCACGTCGCCGACCACCTCGGGCAGCGGTTCCGCGGCGAGCAGCGGAAGCGACAACGGTGGTGACGCGACGACGAGTTCGGCGCCGACCAACGGGGCGAACGCGACAGCGATTCCGTCCGCGTCCTGACGCGGCTCGCGCCGCGCCAGGGGTGTTGCTCGCGGCCTTACTCGCCGCTGCCGCCGAAGCGCGCGGACAGCTCGGGGTCGGTCTCCCACCAGGGACGGAAACGTTCCTGGGCGGAGCCGTCCCCCGGCGCGTATTCGACCTCGACGACCTCGAGCCCGTCCTGCGCCGCGTCCTCGACGGCCGTCTCGTCCTTGCGCAGCGCCCGCCAGAGCGCCGCGAGCAGCGGGATGCTGGTGATGTCGCCGACGATCCAGAACACCGCGCCGCCGAACGCCTGGTTCCAGGCAAGTCCCGAGGTCGCGCCGAGCCGCAGCGGCGCGTAGAGCACGTCGTGCGGCAGGGTGCTGAGAGACGCGTAGTAGCTGCCCGCGACGAGGCCGCCGCCCAGCCAGAGGATCATCGCCACGCCCGCGTCGCCGATGCCCTCGACGAAGCTGATCCACACCGAGATCATGTGCGAGAACTTCTTCGGCACCGGGTCGAGCTGGATGCGGCTCCAGAAGTAGAGGAAGCCGATCGCGAACAGTTCCAGGTGCAGCGTCTCGTCGACGAAGCCGTTGGTCAGCGACGTCAGGTACCAGCTGGTGAAATAGAGCGCGTACGGCGTGGCCAGCAGGATCAGCGAGACGACGGCCGGGAACGTGAGGAACCGCAGGGGCTTCGACGCGATGATCCGGCGCGTGAGCTGTGCGCCGCGGCTCTCACCCGTGGTCAGCAGCGTGAGCGGGGCGCTGCACGCGAAGAACAGCGGCGTGGTCATCAGCAGCAGCGCGTTCTGCAGCGCGCGGTCCCAGAACAGCACCTTCTCGTAGGAGCCGATGAAGGACATCGTGGCTAGCGTGAACAGGACCGCCGCCGTGCCGAAGCAGACCTTGCGGGCCAGCGGCCACCGGCCCACCTCGCGCTCGTAGCGGCGTACGCCGAGGACGTAGCCCACGACCCCGAGCAGCAGCACGGCGAGCATCGCCGGGTCGAACTTCCACGCCGTGAACACGTCGTTCATATGCAGCGGGGAGGCCGGGCCGCACCCTTGACTCAGACACCGTCCAGCAGCTTCGGCCAGCACCATGGTCCTCGCCCTCCTGTCCGCGCCCGCCCGGAAAGCCCGGTTACGTTCCAGTTCCTCGCCTCAGCACGGTACCCCGCGCGGGTCGGCGTCGCGGAGGCGGGGGTCAGTACGCGCAGAACTCGACGAGCGTGCCCTCCGGCGCCCGCATATGTGCGACACGCAGCCCCCACGCGGCCTGGTCCACCGGCGCCGCAACGCTTTCCGTGCCGTTCGCGCGGAACTGGCTGAAGATCGGCGTCGTCATGCCGCGATCCTAGGCACGTGATCAGACATCGAGCAGCACGGTGAAGGGACCGTCGTTGACCAGCCGCACCTTCATATCGGCCCCGAACACGCCGGTCGCGACCGTGGCCCCGAGCCCGCGCAGCGCCGACACGACTTCGTCGAACAGCGGCTCGGCCACCGGACCCGGAGCCGCCGCGGTCCACGACGGCCGCCGCCCCTTCCGCGCGTCGCCGTAGAGCGTGAACTGCGAGACCAGCAGCAGCGGTGCTCCGAGGTCGGCGCAGGATTTCTCGTCCGCCAGGATGCGCAGCGTCCAGAGCTTCTCCGCCAGCCGCCGCGCGGTGGCCTCCGTGTCCGTGTGCGTCACGCCCACCAGCACGCACAGTCCCGGCGCGTCGATCTCGCCGACCGTCACGCCGTCCACCCGCACACTCGCCTCAGCCGCCCGCTGAATAACCGCCTTCACGAGGATCGATGATCCCATAGGCTTGAGACCATGCCGATTCCGCGGATCACGCTGCAGGAAGGCGACATCACGAAGGTCGCCGCCGACGCGATCGTCAACGCGGCGAACTCCTCGCTGCTCGGCGGGGGCGGCGTGGACGGGGCGATCCACCGCGCCGGCGGCCCGCAGATCCTGCAGGAGTGCCGGGCGCTCAGAGCCTCGCACTACGGCAAGGGCCTGCCCACCGGCCAAGCCGTCGCGACGAGTGCGGGCAGGCTCCCCGCGCGCTGGGTCATCCACACCGTCGGACCGGTCTACTCGACCACCGAGGACCGCTCGGAGCTGCTCGCCGCGTGCCATCGCAATTCCCTGCGAGTCGCCGACGAACTCGGCGCGCACACGGTCGCCTTCCCGGCGATCTCCACGGGCATCTTCGGCTGGCCGCTGCAGGACGCCGCGCGCATCGCCATCGGCACCGTCCGCGAGACCGAGTGCGCAGTCGTCCGCGAGGTGCGTTTCGTGCTGTTCGGCGCGGACGCCTACAACTACTTCAAGACACGCTTGGACCGATGACTGAATCCTCCATACCCACGTCCGTACCCAACCGGCAGATAAGGGCCTGGTACGACGACACGACGATCACCGTCTACCAGGCCTACGGTCCCTCGATCGCCAGGCCCGCGGCGGCGACGGGCCGCTTCGGCAAGGAATTCAAGCGGGAGCGCATGACGTGGATCAAGCCGTCGTTCCGCTGGATGATGTACCGCTGCGGCTGGGCCGCGAAGCCGGGCCAGGAACGCGTGCTGGCGATCCGGATCTCCCGCGAGGGCTTCGAATGGGCCCTGGCCCACAGCGCTTTCGCGCACTTCGACGCCGAACTGCACGCCGACCACGACGCCTGGCGCGCCTCCCTGGTCGAGCCCGTGCGCGTTCAGTGGGACCCGGAGCGCGACCTGCGTTTCAATCCGCTCGGCCATCGTTCGATCCAGATCGGGCTGGGCGGCGCCTCCGTCGCAAAGTACTGTGACGAGTGGATCGCGGGAATCGACGACGTCACCGACCTCGCCCAGCGCGTGCACGGCGAGCTCGCGGCGCACGGACCGGAGGCCGCGGCGAAGCTGCTGCCCGCCGAGCGCCCTTACCCGGTCCGCGACGCCGTCGCCGTGCGTATCGGGATGACAACCGATTCATGAAAGACGTTCGGCAGTAGGCCGACGTTCGCCGCACGGAAACCCCGCGAGCCGATAGTTGTATGGACAACTTTGGCCTCAGCGAGGAGACCCACTACCGTGAAACGCTCCTGGTCTGCAGTGATCGGCACGCTCGCATTGCTGGTCGCGGTGCTTGTGTGCGCTCCCACCGCGCTCGCCGCTACGACGAGCGGCAACCTCATCGTCGACGGCGACGCGAACGCCGGATACTGCACCTCCGACTGGACCGCCGCCACCACCGTGCCCGGCTGGCAGGTCGTCTCCGGCAGCCCCGACATCATGTGCTCCTCCGTCGGCAGCTTCGGCTACCCCTCCGGCACCCCGGACTCCGCCTTCTACGCGCCCGGCAACCAGGGCGACGGGTCCATCGAGCAGACGGTGAACGTCGCGTCGGCCGCCTCCGCGATCGACGCGGGGGGCGTGAGCTACAACCTGTCCGGCTGGCTCGGCGGTTGGACCACGTACGCCGGATACACGCAGCTGTCCGTCACGTTCCTGAACGCTTCCGGCGCACAGGTCGGCTCCTCGGCCTCGCTCCCGACGGTCAGTGAGTCCGATCGCGGCGGGAAGACGGAGTTCCTCGCGCGCTCGGCCACCGGCGCCGTACCCGCCGGCACGCGCTCGATCCTGGTGCAGCTCGCGTTCGTCGACAGCTCCAGTGAGGCCGGCTACGCCGAGCATCTCTCGCTCACGCTCAACACGCCGGTGACCGCGCCGACCCTCACGCCTCCGGCTTCCTCGGTGCCCGGCTACAGCCACGTGTTCATGATCATGATGGAGAACACTGACTACAACGAGGTCGTCAACAACCCCTCGGACACGCCGTATCTGCATACTCTGATGTCCGAAGGCTCGACGATGGCGAACTACCACGCCGTCTACCATCCGAGCGACGAGAACTACCTGGCCGTCGCGGGCGCCGACACCTACGCGAACGGCGCCACGTACTGGCCGAACATCAAGGACCCGAACAAGAACATCGGGGACGAACTCGTGGCCGACGGCGAGAGCTGGAAGGCGTACGAGCAGGGCATGGGCACGCCGTGCAACACCACGACGAAGTACGACTCGTACTACGAGCCCGATGACGCCCCGTTCATCAACTACACCGACGTGTCCGGCAACGCCTCTTACTGCCAGGCGCACCTGTTCGACACCAGCCAGCTGACGACCGACCTGGCCAGCGCCTCGACCACGCCGAACTTCTCCTGGATCGCCGCCGACGACTACTACGACGGCGAGGCCTCAGGCAACGGCTCGGCCACCAGCCTCAAGACGCAGGACGGCTGGCTCAAGCAGACCGTCGCGCCGATCCTGACCTCTCCGGCGTGGACCACGCAGAAGTCGCTGCTCGTCATCACCTGGGACGAGGACGAGACCGAGCCCGGCAACCACGTCGCCACCCTGGTCCTCGGTTCGCAGGGCACTGTCCCGGCCGGCACGGTCAGCAACTCGCGCTACGACCACTACAGCACCGGTCGCACGATCGAGCAGGCGCTCGGCATCGCCCCGCTGAACGCGAACGACGAGTACGCGACGCCGCTCAACGACGCGTTCACCGGTGGGGGTTCGTCGTCCGCGCCCAGCACCGCCGTGCCGAACACGACGACCGTCGCGGCCGGCCAGGCGCTCACCGTGACGTATCAGACCACGTCGACCACCGCGAGCTCGGAGAACTGGGTCGGGCTCTACCCGGTCGGCGTGGTTCCCGGCTCGCAGTCCGCCAGCGCGTGGGAATGGGCCGCCGGTACCTCCGGCACCGCCGCGTTCCCGGCGAGTTCGTTGCCCGCGGCCGGTACGTACGCGCTCTGGTACCTGTACGACAACGGCTACAACGTGCTCGCCGGTCCGACGGACATCACGATCCAGTAGGACGGATCCAGTGGGTCGTCAGCCGCGCGGGCCTACGAGGCCGACGTCGTAGGCGATGATGACGGCCTGGACACGGTCCCGTGCGCCGATCTTCGCGAACGCGCGACTGACGTGTGTCTTGACCGTGGATTCGGAGAGCTGGAGTTCCTGCGCGATCTCGCTGTTGGTCATTCCGTTGGCCACTGCGCGCAGGACCTCCAGCTCGCGTTCCGTCAGCGCACGAAGTCGCGGGTCCGCGGTCGCGCGGTCGGCGGTGGGCATCGCCTTGGTGAAGGCATGCAGCAGCCTGCGGGTGAGCGCGGGGGCCACCACCGCGTCACCGACCGCCACGGCGCGGATCCCGGCGAGCAGTTCGTCCGGGCGCGCGTCCTTCAGCAGGAATCCGCTGGCTCCGGCACGTAGCGCGGCGTACACGTATTCGTCGAGGTCGAACGTGGTGAGCACGAGGATGCGGGAGCGCCCGCCGGTGTCGGTGATCCGCCGGGTCGCCTCGATCCCGTCCATGCCCGGCATGCGGATGTCCATGAGGACCACGTCCGGCGACAGGTCCGCGGTACGGCGCACGGCGTCGATCCCGTTCTCGGCCTCTCCCACGACACTGAGTCCGGGTTCGCTCTCGAGTACCATGCGGAATCCCATGCGCTGCAGGGGCTGATCGTCGACGATCAGGACACTGGTCATCCCGGCTCACGGCTCCTCGGACGCTTGAAGGGGGAACTGGGCGGTCACGGTCCACCCGCCGAGGCGGTTCGGCCCGGCCTCGGCGCGGCCTCCGGCCAGGGCCGCGCGTTCGCGGACCCCGGTCAGGCCCTGTCCCGGGGGACTCGCGGCCGCGGGGGTCGTCTGGTGCTCAGGGCCGGTGTCGGACACGCTCACGAGCAGGGCCTCCGCGTCGGCGTCGATCGCGACCTGCACGCTCGTGTCGGGCCCGGCGTGCTTGAGGCTGTTGGTCAGCGATTCCTGCACGATGCGGTAGATCGCCAGCTGAACGCTGCGCGGGAGCCCGTCGAAACGGCCCTTCGCCCCGTAGGACACGCGCGGTCCGGCGGCACGGGTGCGCTCGAGCAACTCCGCGATGTCGTCGACACCCGGCTGCGGTGCGAGGCTCTCGGAGCCGATTCCCTCGATGCCGTCATCGAGCGGGCGCTCACGTAGTGCCCCGAGCGTGCGGCGCAGATCGGCGAGCGCGTGGCGGCTCGTCTCACCGATCAGCTCGAGCGCCTGCCTGCCCCGCTCGGGATTCGCCTCGACCTGGCGTACACCGCCGTCGGACAATCCGGTGATCACGGCGAGGGTGTGGCCGACGATGTCGTGCATCTCCCGGGAGAACCTGGCCCGCTCGGCCAGCACGGCCATCCGGGCCCGCTGCTCCCGTTCGAACTCGGCATGCGCCGCCCGCTCGGTCAGCGCGGTCATCTGGGCGTGGCGCTCCTCGGCCACCATGCCGATCGCGATGCTCGCCGCGATGGCGCTGGCGAAGTAGAGCAGGGACGCGAGCACCTGGTGCTGGACCAGCCCCACGCGGACCACGGAAATGATCAGACCCGGCACGATCGCGCCCACGGCCACGCGCAGCGTGCGCTGCGATCGATACCTGGTCACAGTGTAGAGAGCGACCATCAGGCCGATGCTGCTGGCGGAGTTCTCCGCCGCGGCCCACTGCACCCAGCAGGCGAGGAGCACCGCGTAGTACACCGGCACCGGCGCCTTGCGCCGCCAGGTCAGCGGCACCGACTCGGCGAGCGAAGTCAGCACGAACAGCGGGCTGATTTGCGAAAGCTCCAGCCGCTTGCCCGATTCCGGCACGAGGGCGAGCAGCAGCACGCACAGGGTGAGCAGCACGTCCTGCCGATAAGGATGTCCGCGGAACGCGGCGAGCAGACGCCTAATCGCCCTGCCTACTTTCTCGGTCTTCTCTCCGTGGGATCACCCAACCGTAACCAGGGCCACGGCCGGGTGTCGTCAGCTTCCAGGATGGCGAGGGAGTGGCACCGCGGTACCACCTGGCTGGCTCAATACGGCACGCGGGTGCCACGGTCGGCCGCGAATCCGCCCTTACGCTCGGTGCGAATCCGGCAAAAGGAGAGGGACGATCATGACGGAAGACGCGCGGGGGCCCGGGCGGCAACACGGTGGCGGGGAACGCGGGGTGTTCGCGGCTCTCGGCCGGTTGGCCGCGAATCATCCGTGGCGGGTGATCGCGGTCTGGATCATCGCCGCCATCGCGGTGATCAGCACCGCGCCGCAGCTGACCTCCACCACCGACGAGGCGAGCTTCCTGCCCAGCCGCTACGAGTCCATCCAGGCCGCGAACCTGCAGACGTCCGCCTTCCCGCAGGCCGCGGCCCCGGCCGCGATCATCGTGCTGGAGCGTACCGACGGCTCGGCCCTGACCAGCGCGGACTCCGCGGCGGCGCAGCAGGTCGCGACCAAGCTGGAGCAGGCGCGCATCGCCGACGTGACGGCGCTCCAGGTCGGCCAGCCGTCCGCAAACCGGCTGATCCAGACCATCGGCGTGCAGATGCCCAAGGAGTCCGACCCGCAGGACACCCACCAGACCGACGCGGTCAAGGCGCTGCGCACCCAGCTGCAGACGGACCTGTCCGGCACCGACCTCAAGGGCGGCATCACCGGCACCGCGGCGCAGACCCTGGACTCCCAGTCCTCCAGTGACAAGTCCGGCCTGATCGTCGGGGTCGGCACCATCGGGCTGATCATCGTGCTGCTGCTGGTCATCTTCCGCAGCCCGATCGCCGCGCTGCTGCCCGTCATCACCATCGCCCTGCTCTCCCAGGTCGCCGACGGCCTCATCGCCTTGGCCAGCAAGGCGTTCAACCTGCAGGGCTCCAGTTCGGTGACATCCCTGCTGATCGTGGTGCTCTTCGGCGTCGGCACCGACTACTACCTGTTCTTCGTGTACCGCTACCGAGAGCGGCTGCGCGGCGGAGACGCCTCGCGCCCCGCGGTCGCCGCCGCGGTCACCCGGGCCGGCGAGGCCATCTTCTCCGCGGGCGGCGCGGTGATCGTGTCCTTCCTGGCGCTCTCGCTGTCCACCCTCGGCCTGTTCAAGTCGCTCGGCCCGTCGCTGGCCATCGCGGTGGCCGTCACCCTGCTGGCCGGACTCACCCTGATCCCCGCGATCGTCTCGCTGCTCGGCCCGCGGCTGTTCTGGCCGTCCAAGGCGTGGCGGCAGGAACCGAAGGGCGCGCGCTTCACCGCGATCGGCCGGACGCTGGGGCGCCACCCCGGGCGCTTCGCCGCCGCCGCCGCGATCGCCATGGCGGCGCTTGCCATCGGCGCGTTCAGCTTCCACCCGAGCTTCGACCTCTCCGCCGGCTCCACCAGCTCCACCGCCGAGTCGACGGTGTGGCAGACCCAGCTGGAACGCGGTGAGCCGGCCGGTGCCACCAACCCGACCGAGGTCCTGGTGAAGTCCGACAACAGCACGAAGCTCTCGGCGACCGAGCTGGCCGCCTATCGCAGTGACATCGCCGGGGTCTCCGGCGTCGGCACCGTCTCCCAGGCGATCCCCAACCCGACGGACACGGTCGCCTTCTACGAGGTGTTCCTCACCCACGACCCGTCCTCGTCCGCCGCGCTGAACACGGTCAAGGGCCCGCTGCGCACCACCGCGCACCAGGCCGCCCCGGCGGGCACGACCGCGCTGGTCGGCGGCACCACCGCGATCTACGTGGACATCCAGGCGGCGATGAACCACGACTACTCGGTCGTCTTCCCGGTCGCCGCGGTCATCATCGCGCTGATTCTCGCGCTCGTGCTGAGGTCGGTGGTCGCCCCGCTCTACCTGCTGGCCTCGGTGGGCCTCGGTTTCGCCGCCACACTCGGGGCGACCGTGCTGCTGTTCCAGCGGGGCAGTAACAGCAATGGTCTGATCTTCATGCTGCCGATCATCATGTACATGTTCGTCGTCGCCCTCGGCACCGACTACAACATCCTGATGATCACCCGGCTGCGCGAGGAGTCAAGAGCGGGGCGGCCACCGCGCGAGGCGGCGGCCGAGGCGGTGCGACACGCCGGCCCGACCATCGCGTCGGCCGGTCTGATCCTGGCCGGTTCGTTCGCCTCGCTGATGCTGGCCGGGCAGTCGCTGCTCACCCAGATGGGCTTCGCGATCACCGCGGGCATCGTCATCGCCGCCTTCGTCATGGCGATGTTCCTCACCCCCGCGCTCACCGCGGTGCTCGGCCACGCCGCCTGGTGGCCCGGCCGCGCCGACGCCAGGAAGGACGTGCCGGTGCTGGTCGAGGCGGAGGAGGAGACCGAAGGGGCGGGGCGCACGCGGTAAGGCGCGTTCAGCCGGTCGTCGTAGAGTTCGAAGCGATACAGAGATCGCCAGACATCATCAGGGATGGAGTGTCATGTTCACTGGCCGTGCGTGGCGTGTCGTGAGGTTCGGCGAGCCGGGTCAGGCGGCGGAGTTGCAGGAACTGACCTGGGACGAGCCGTCGCCGGGTCAGGTCCTGGTGCGGGTGCGTGCCGCGGGTGCGGGCTTCCCTGACCTGATGATGGTCAGCGGCCACTTCCCGCTGCTCGGCGCGCCTCCGTTCGGGCTCGGCGAGGAGGCCGCGGGCGAGGTCGTCGCCGCGCCGGCGGGCTCCCGGTTCCGCGTCGGCGACCGGGTCACCGGCATCACCGACTTCCTCACCCGCTGGGGCGGCTACGCGGACTTCGCCTACCTGCGCGAGGAATCCACCATCCGGATCCCCGAGGGGATGACCGACGAGCAGGCCGCCGGGTTCCCTATCGGTTTCCGCACCGCGTACGCCGGGCTCGTCGAGCGCGTCCCGATCGAGCCCGGGCAGCACCTGCTGGTGCTCGGCGCCGCCGGCAGCGCCGGTGCCGCCGCCGTCCAACTGGGCAAGGCACTCGGCGCGCGGGTGATCGCGGTGGCCGGAAGCGCGGAGAAGACGGAGTTCGCGCTGCGGCATGGCGCGGACCACGCGCTCAACCACCGCACCGAGGACCTGACGGCGCGGATCGCCGAGCTCACCGGCGGGCACGGAATCGACGTGATCTACGACCCGGTAGGCGGTCAGACGGCCGCGACGGCGATGGAATCCCTGGCGCGCAACGGACGGATCCTGCTCATCGGCCTGGCCAGCGGAACCCCCGCCCCGCTCGACGCGACGGACATGCTGATGCGCAACTACACCGCGCTCGGCGTCCTCGCGATCCCGAACGACGACGCCGAGACGGAGGCGGCCATCTGGGAGCGCCTGGCCACCCTGGCCGCGAAGGGCGAGATCACCACGTCGGTCGGCACCGTGTACGACTTCGACGACGTACCCCACATGATCGCCCAGCAAGGCGCCCCCAACGCGGGGAAGTCCGTCGTGAGCGTCACCGCATGACGGCCTGAACACACTGAACACCCTGGACATGAGTGTGGACGGCGGCGCAACCGCCGTCCACACCCATATTCTTGATCAGTACGCGCGGCCGAAGAGCACCCGCTTGCCATAGGCCGACGGCATACCGCAGCGTATGCAGTCCCCGGATTCGGCCGGAGCCGCGATGGGAATGCAGCGCGGAGTCGCCGCAGTCTCCGCCTTGATCTCGTTCTCGCATTCCGGCTGCCCGCAGTGCAGGGCACGCGCCCAGCCGATGGAGACGGCCTCGGTGAATTCCGCCCACGAATCCACCGTGAACGTCCGCGATTCCCGGAAGTCGGTCGCGCGCCGGAGCAGGAACTGCTGGAAGTCCTCCAACGCGGCGGCCAGGGTCGACGCCGCGTCATCGAGGCTGATCGCGACCTTGCCCTCGTCGCCGAGGCGCTTCGCCAGCAGGGCGGTGCCGGCCGCCAGATCGCGCGGGCCGATCTCCAGGCGCAGCGGGACGCCGCGCAACTCCCACTCGTTGAACTTGAAGCCCGGCGAGACCTGCGGGCGGTCGTCGACATGGACGCGGATCCCGGCGTCCTTCAGCCGCGCGGCCAGCGCCCGCACCGCGTCCAGCACAGCCCCGCCCTGATCGCCGCGCGCGATCGGCACGATCACGACCTGGTGAGGCGCCAGCTTCGGCGGGAGAACCAGACCCTTGTCATCTCCGTGCGTCATGATGACCCCGCCGATCATGCGCGTGGACATGCCCCACGACGTCGTGTGGCACAGCTCCAACCGACCGGCGTCATTGGAGAACTCGATCCCGAACGCCTTGGCGAAGTTCGTGCCCAGATAGTGCGAAGTACCGGCCTGCAGAGCCTTGCCGTCCCGCACCATGCCCTCGATGGAGAAGGTCTGCACCGCCCCCGCGAACCGCTCCCCGGGCGTCTTCTCCCCAGGAACGACCGGAATCGCGGCGATATCCCGGGCGACCTCCGTGTACACGTCGAGCATCTGCATGGTCTCGCGCATCGCGTCGGCCGCGCCGTCGTGCGCCGTATGGCCCTCCTGCCACAGAAACTCCGTGGTACGCAGGAACAAGCGGGGCCGAAGCTCCCAGCGGACGACGTTCGCCCACTGATTGAGCAGCAGCGGAAGGTCCCGGTAGGACGAGATCCACTTGGCCATCATCTCGCCGACGACGGTCTCCGAGGTCGGCCGCACGATCAGCGGCTCCTCCAGCTCCTTGCCCCCCGCGTGCGTGACGACCGCGAGCTCCGGCGAGAACCCCTCGACATGCTCCGCCTCGCGCTTGAGATACGACTCCGGGATGAACAGCGGGAAGTACGCGTTCTCGTGCCCCGTGTCCTTGATACGCCGATCGAGCTCCGCCTGGATCAGCTCCCAGACCCGGTACCCATACGGTCGGATGACCATGGTCCCCTTCGCCGGCCCGCGCTCGACCAGCTGAGCCTTGGTCACCAACTCGTTGTACCAGGAGGAGAAGTCCTCGCTCTGCGGAGTCACCCCGCGCTCGTCACGTGCCATGACGGCAGACTATCCACCCCGCGCAAGCCAAAAAATCACCCCCGCTTCCCCGCGTAGCCGCCTGGACCGAGGCGTACGCCGGCTTCGGAGATCTGTGCCGCCGACCGCCGGAGACGATCAGCGAGTTGGGCGAACTGCGTTGAGTGCCGCGATCTGCTCGTCGTGAGTCACGCGCAGAACCTTCTCCGGAAACTCGCTCAGCACCATCGTCGCAAATGCGCCGATCGGATCAGTGGGCTGCGTATCGAGGGCGAACTCGAGAAGATGCCCCGCGCCTTCCCCATCGCGTGAGCGTCGAAGGCGCCACCACTTCATGGCGCGCTTGACGCCTCGAACCGTCATCCACAGCAGGTCGTAGTCCTCTGACCGAAGTTGGGCTGCCGTCCGAGCCGCGCGTGCCCGTTCGTCGTCGAGCCAGATGATCGCATCAGCCTTGCGCATGAACACTTCGGCGGACTCGGAGTTCCACCCGTGAGCAAGCCATCCTTCGTCCTGGGCCAGTTGCGTCGCGATCGAAAGAAAGTCATTGGGTTGAGTTAGCGCGCCCTGCTCGTCGTAACGGTAAGCCGCCATGTTGACCGGCTCAAGCCCTAGAGCGTTCGGCAGGACCCTGTTTGACGGAATTTCGCCGCCGAATACGTAGACCCGCCCTGCCTCGGCTGAGAGCACCAGTTCCCACGTCGACTCGTTCAGGGGGACGTGCCCAAAAGCGCACAAGTCGTACGGCTCGTTACGCGCCACCACCGTGCTGTCCTTCCAATACGATCCGGCGCAGGACGATCTTCACGCGCTTGGACAACCATAGGGCCCTCCCGATATCTAAGCCCATTTAGTTCCCCATTCCGCGAGGGCGCGGAGGACGGGGCGCAGCTCCTCTCCGGCGTCGCGGGTGAGGTGGTACTCGTAGCGTGGTGGCCGCTCGGAGTACTGGCGCCGCTCGATCACACCGGCGTTTTCCAGCTTGCGCAGCCGGTCGGCCAGGACGTCCGGGGACAGGCCGGAGTACCTGGCGATCTGCTGGAAGCGGTGCACGCCGTAGTTGATCTCCCTGATCGCCAGGAGCGTCCCGCGTTCTCCGAGGATCCGCAGCGATGAGGTGATCGGGCACGCCCGCGGAGAGTTCGACAGCCAGGACGGCGGGGACAGCGGAGACGGCGCCGCATCAGGGCGAACCGATGCGGCATTCGCACGAAGTGCTTCCAGTTCCGTGCCACGGCGGCGCCGGTACGCGGTCTGCCTGCATGCGGCCGAGCAGGTGTGTCGCGGGCGCCCGCCGCGCTGGTCCAGTTCCGAGCCGCAGATCTCGCAGTCCGCCATCCCCGCCTCGCAATCGTCACGTGACAAAAGTGGACTCGCTCCGCGCCGCGACGAGCCGCTTGGTCTGCGCATTTTAGCGCGGCCGCCGCGAGATTCCGCTCGCCCCGGAGCGAGGTGAGTTGTCCGTCCCGAGTGACCTCCGTAGGTTCCGCGGCATCGAGATCCGCACCTAGCGAGGGGGACGATGTATGTCGGAAGTCGGCTCGACCACCCGATCGGCCGATCTGGACAGTGCCGAGCGTCGTGGTGCTCAGCGTGTGCTGCTGCTCGGCAGCCTCGGCATGTTCGTGGTCGCACTCGACACCACCATCGTGAACATCGCGTTCACGACGATCGCCGGTAGTCTGCACACCTCGACCGGACGCCTGGCGTGGGTGCTCAACGCGTACAGCGTCGTCTTCGCGGCCTTGCTCATTCCATCTGGCTGGGTGGCCGACAGGTACGGGCGCAAGCGGGTCTTCCTGGCCGGGCTGCTGGGATTCGCCGTGATGAGCGCTCTATGCGCGGCCGCGCCTGATGTCGGGGTCCTGGTTGCCGGGCGCGGGTTGCAGGCCGTGTTCGCAGCACTGGTGGTGCCGAGTTCGCTTGCGTTGATTCTGCAGGAGTTCCCGCCCGCGCAACGCCCGATGGCGGTCGGGACCTGGGGTTCGATGGGTGCGGTGGCCGCGGCGTTGGCTCCGACCGCGGGTGCGTTGCTCACCGAGTACGCGTCCTGGAGATGGATCTTCCTGATCAACGTTCCGATCGCGGTGGGTATGGCCGCCTTCGGCTCGCGGGTGTTGCGGGAGACGCGCGCGCCCGCCGCCTCCCGGATTCCGGACCCGGTCGGGACAGTCCTGGTTGCGGCGATACCCGCCCTGCTGAGCCTTTCCCTCCTGCAGGGCCCGTACTGGGGTTGGTCGGACCCGCGGGTGATCGGCGGGTTCGTACTCGGATTCGCGCTGCTGCCCGTCTTCCTGTGGCGCTCCGCGGCAGTCGCCAATCCGGTGATGGACTTGGCCCTGTTCAAGCAACGCCAGTTCCGGCTCGTCAACGCGGGCACGCTGCTCTTCGCGACCGCGTTCTTCGGGCTCCTGCTCAGCGGGGTCGTCTTTCTGCAGACCGAGTGGCATTACTCCGCGCTACGCTCCGCGCTGGCCACCGCGCCCGGCCCGCTCGTGGTCATCCTGCTAGCCCGGCCCGCCGGAAGGCTGGCCGCGCGCTTCGGCCACCGGCGCGTGCTGCTCGCCGGTGCTGTGGCGTGGTGCGTGGGATCCGGCGCGCTCGCCGTGCAGGCTGGCGGTTCCGCGCACTGGGCCGCCGACTGGCTGCCGGGCACGGTGTTCATCGGCATCGGGGCCGCGCTGACCCTGCCCATCCAACCCGGAGCGGCCGCCAAGTCGCTGCCCCCGCCGCAGTTCGCCGTCGGCTCTGCGATCAATGCGAGTTTCCGGCAACTCGGCGCGGTCCTCGGTGTGAGCATCTTCGTAGCCGTGCAAACCTCGGCAGGTCCCGCGGCGTACGTCGACGCGTTCCACCACGTGTGGTGGGCGTTCGCGGCCCTGGGGCTCGCCGCGGGAATCGCCGTATGCCTCTGAGACGACTTGCGCCCAGGACTGCCTTCAGCCCTGAGCGCAAGTCCAATGGGACGTGACCTGGCTACTTCGCCGGGCCCATGGTCGGGAAGACCAGGGAGGCCCGGGCGATCGTGTGGCTGTCGATCTCGAAGTTGAGCAGGGCGCCGCTCGTGGTCGCGCCGAGTCCGGTGCTGGGCTCGTCGAGAGCGGTGACGGTGATGTAGTAGTCGTGGATGCCGGAGCCTGCGGGCGGGGCCGCGCCGATGTAGCGGTCCATGCCGGCGTCGCCTTCGAGCTGGATCGCCCCGGCGGGCAGGGTGGTGGAGCCGAGCGCGCCCGCGTTCTCCGGCAGGCTGGTGGTGCCGGCCGGGATGTCCTCGACGATCCAGTGGAAGAAGCCGGCCTGGGTCGGCGCCTCCGGGTCGTACATCGAGACCACGAAGCTCTTGGTCTGCTTCGGGAAGCCGTACCAGGACAGCTCCGGCGAGATGTCCTTGCCGCCGGGCACGCCGAAGATCCCCGACCACTGCGCGAGCGGCAGCGCGTGCCCGTCGCGCACGGTCGTGCTGTACGCCGTGAAGCCCGGGACCTTCGGCAGGAACTCGTACGGGTCGGGCAGGTCGCGCCGATGCGACGGGCCGTCGTGGTCCTTGGCCGAGACCGACGCGCTGCTGGCGGCCGCACTCCCGGTGCCGACGGCGTAGACGGCGCCCACGCCGAGGCAGAGAGCCGCGGTGGCAGCGGCGATCCTCAGCTTGTTGATCTTCATTTCGCGCGATCCTTCCCCAAGATCCGAATCGCCGTCAGACGGCGGCTTGAGAGGGATCGTGCCGGACGCGGTGTCATATGTCCAAGAACTGGATTCGATCCTACCGATAAACTGAATGCATGGCCCAGTTCCGGCTCAGCCCTCGTGGGCGAGCGGGCCGAGTCGTTCGGTGATGTGGGTCGGGGTGACGAGGGTTTCGACGGAGATCGCGGAGACGAAGGCCGCGGTGATCGGGTCGGGGCGCACCCGGGTGTAGACGGACAAGGGTCGGAGGACGGGCGGGTCCGGGCGCAGCAGGGTGCCGTCGAAGCGCCGCGGGATGACGTTGCCGGGCAGCAGCGCGAGACCGATCCCCGCGCGGGCCAGGTTGAGTGCGGACGAGCTCTGTTCGGTGCGCACCGAGAGCCTCGGGGTGAAGCCGGCTTGCCCGCAGGCGCTGTTGAGGATGTCGGACAGGCCGCTGCGCGCGGTGTAGTGCACCCACTCCTGCTGCGCGAGGTCGACCATCGGGACCCGCGAGCCGTCGGGATACGGCAAGGCGTCGGGAGCCGCGGCGATGACGAACTCTTCGACGCCGATCATTCGGCAGGGTCCGTCCCAGTCGGGCGGCGTGGGGCCGACCGCGACGTCGGCCCCACCGGCCTCCATCGCCGCGATCAGCTCGTTGGTGTGCGGGAACTCGACGAGGTGGACCTGGAGTTCGGGGTAGCTGCGCCGCCAGGTGTGCAGCGCCCCGGGCAGCACCCCGGTGCTGATCGAGTAGAGCGTGCCCACGTGGAGCTCGCCGGTCTCCACGCCCGACGCACGGCGGGCGGCGCTCGAGGCGCGCTGCGCGTGGGCCAGGCTCGCCCGGGCGTGCGGCAGGGCGGTCCGGCCCGCCGGAGTGAGCCGGACCTTTCGCGGCAGGCGCTCGAGCAGCGGCCCGCCGAGCTCACGCTCCAGGGCCTGGATCTGGTGGGACAGGCCCGGCTGGCTCACGCAGAGCAGTTCGGCGGCCCGGGTGAAAGAGCCCTCGTCGACGACGGTGACGAAGTACTCGAGTTGGCGCAGCGAAATTGCCATGCAGGAAATCTATCACTTCAAGAAGAACTATCTGTTGGACATATGGATCGCCGCCGCAGCAGGATGAAGTCCGAGCCGCCAAAGCGGTGGCTGTCAATCAGGAGGCAGACGAAACTCATGTCCGGCAGCATCTCCCTGAACAGCGTCGAGAAGGCGATCGAGGCGGGTAAGGCCAAGGCGGCCGAGCTCGGGATCGCGTTCACCATCTCCGTCCTCGACAACGGCGCACGACTGATCGCGCTCTCCCGCATGGACGGCGCGGCTCTGGCGAGCGTGGATTCCAGCCAGGCCAAGGCGCGCACCTCGGTGTACTTCGCGGCCTCGACTCGCGACCTGGCCGGCGCCGTCCAGCCGGGCGCCCCGATGTTCGGCATCGACTCCGCCTTCGGCGACCCGGTCGTCTTCGTCGGCGGCGCGGTCCCGCTCACCGACGCGCACGGCACGGTCGTCGGCGCCGTCGGTGTCGGCGGTGGATACCCCGACCAGGACCACGAGGTCGCCGAGGCGGTCAAGGCCGCCTTGTGAACCAGTGGTGGCGCGGGCAGGCATCAGCTTCCCGCCGCGTCCGCGCCACCACCTCGGCCACCGAACAAAAGGGAACCCGGCATGACAGCACTCTCCGACCAGATGCGCGCGGTGATCAACGCACCCGAGTTCGTCACCCTGGCGACACTCGGCCCGGACGGCCAGGCACGGCTGACCGTCGTATGGGCCAAGACCGACGGTCACGACCTCCTCGTGTCCACCACGACGGACACGGTCAAGTACGGCGATATCCAGCACGATCCGCGCGTCAGCCTCCTGGCTCATCCCAAGGAGCAGCCTTACACGTACGTCACGATCGACGGCACCGCGACCGCGACCACCGAGGGCGGCGGCGAATTGATCCAGGACCTCAGCCGGCGCTACACCGGCGGCCCGTACACCTTCGACAGCCCGGACAAAGTCAGGGTCGTGATCCGAATCACCCCGACCCGAGCCGTCTACTCCGATCCCTCCTCACGCAGAGCCAACTCGAAGCGGCGGTGACCTCATGTCCGATCTACGCGTACTGTGCCTACACGGCTACCACGGCAGCGGCGCGATCCTGCGTGACCAGATGGAATCGCTGGCCACCTCCCTGCCCGCGAACATCGAGCTCGTATACGTCGACGCCCCTTCCCGGGCCACCGGCGACTTCGGCTGGTGGCACGAGGGCTTCGACGGCTGGGAGCGCACCCGCGACTGGGCGATCGAGCTCGTGTGCGGCGGACCCCGATTCGACGGGATCTTCGGCTTCAGCCAAGGCGCGGCACTGACCGGACTGCTCACCGCGGTCAAGGAGAGTGGAAGCGCCCCGCCCGAGTTCCGCTTCGACTTCGCCGTCATGGTCGGCGGCTTCACCAGCGACCAGCCACGACACACGGAAATGATGCAGCACAAGCTCACCACCCCCTCCGTGCACGTCATCGGCCGCAGCGACGTGATCATCCCCCGAAAGGACTCGCTGCGCCTGGCCGACCGGTTCGCGAACCCGCTGATCATCGAACACCCCGGCGGCCACATCGTCCCCGGCCACGACGGGGTGGCCGGACCCATCGCCCACTTCCTCGCCACCCGGAAGGGATCAGGCCAATGAGTAATGGAATGGACCTTGTGCCCACCCCCGTCGGCAAAGCGGGAATCACCTGGTACCCCGCACATGGACCGACGCGTGCGGTGGCCCTGCTTGGCCACGGCATGGCCACCGGAGTGGAGGCCGCGGACCTGCAAGCACTCGCCGCCGACCTGCCACGCCATGGGATCAGCGTCGCCCTGGTCACCCAGCCGTACCGCATGAGCCGCACACGCAGCGGCTCTGACGAGGCCTCACTCGACGCGGTGTGGCAGGCACTATGGCCGATCGCCGCCGACCTGGGCGTCCCCGTGATCTCCGGAGGCCGCAGCGCCGGATCACAAGTGGCCTGCCGCACCGCCGAACAACTCGGCGCACACGCGGTACTCGCCCTCGCCTACCCGCTGCTCGGCCCAGGTAGCCCCGAAGAACTGCTCGCCACCGGCCGACCCACCCTCGTCCTCCAAGGCACCCGCGACCCCTTCGGCCGCCCCGACCAGTTCCCGGCCCTGCCACCCGAAATCGAACTCATCGAGATCCCCAACGCGAACCACACGTTCGACACCCGCGGCAGCGTCCCGCGATCAACGACGATGGACCGCATCACCCGCGCGACATCCCAGTGGATCGAGCAGCAACTGACGCGCGCCTGAACACACCCCTGAACACACCCCTGAACACACCCGCCTGGAAGATCGAGAAGGAGAATCATCCCTATGGAACAGATCCCGCGGACCATGCACGCCGTCGCGTACACCAAGAGTCTCCCGATCGAGCATCCCGGAAGTCTCGAGGACGTGGAACTGCCTGTTCCTCATCCCGGACCGCGCGATCTGCTCGTCCGGGTGGAGGCGATCGCCGTCAATCCGGTCGACTACAAGATCCGGCAGAACGTCGATCCCGGCGGCACGCCGAAGGTCCTCGGCTGGGACGCCGCCGGCACCGTGGTCGCGGTCGGTGCCCAAGTCGAACTGTTCACGGTCGGCGACGAGGTCTACTA
>NZ_DASZKT010000199.1:0-29358 GCF_035552695.1 Actinospica sp. | reverse complement strand
AGCGCGAAGGTGCAGGCTGATCTGGCGAATCTCACGGTGGCTTCCCTGAGTGCTCTGTTTGTGGAATGAACCCAAGCACATAAGCCACTTGGCGCTACGTCGTGCGCCGAGGGGCTCTGTCACATGCCGCGCTTGATCGTGGGTCAGTGGTCACTGGTCGGTGGTCAGCGCTCTGTGTCCGGTCTCCGCGGATGCTTCGCCAGTGCGTTGCCCCGTCCACCCCCCTGTGAGTGGAGGGGGCGATGATTCGCACTCAACGCTGGTCAGTACGGCACGACTCGGCTGCGCGGGCTACGGCCCGGCCGCGGTGGGCGGCCGTGTTGCCACGCGACGAGCGCTGGCGGCGAGCGCGAAGGTGCAGGCTGATCTGGCGAATCTCACGGTGGCTTCCCTCTGGCTCGGGTGGGTGGTTCGCAGCCTCGGGGTCGCCATGCGGATGGATCCCCCGGACGCGTGACGAACCCGAGGCTGCGGGCCTGCGTCCAGTCTGCGTTGCCGACATCTACGTTTCATCTATCCTCAGCCGTGTGGACCGCGTCTGTGCGGTGTCCGGAGGAGTGGCTAGTCGTGCAGTTCGAGATCTTGGGCCCGATGCGGGTTACGGTGTCCGGCCAGGTTGTGCGGATCGGGTCGGCGCGCCAGCGGGCGGTGCTCGGGGTGCTGCTGCTGTCGGCGGGCCGGACCGTTTCGGTGGACCGGCTCATCGACGCGGTCTGGGGCGCTCAGCCGGCCGAGAGCGCGCTGAACCTGGTCCGGACGTATGTCTGGCGGCTGCGATCGCTGCTGACCGAGGACGGCGAGACGCGGCTGGGGACCGAGCCGGCGGGATACCTGCTGCGCGTGAAGCCGAGCGAGCTCGACCTGGCGGAGTTCGAGCGCCAGGCCGCCGACGGAAAGGCCGCGCTGGCCCGGGGAGAGGCGTTCGCGGCCGCCAGGCAGCTGCGCGCCGCGTTGGAACTCTGGCATGGCGAACCTCTCGAGGATGTAACGCTGCACAGTGGAGACCTCCTCGCTGAAACGCTGCGGCTGAACGAGGCGCGAGTGGCAGCTCTTGAGGAGCGCGTCGAAGCGGATCTGGCCCTCGGCCGGCACGAGGAACTGGTCGGCGAACTGCGCCAGGTCGCCGCGCAACACCCGCTGCGGGAACGGATCACGGGCTCGCTGATGCTGGCCTGCTACCGCTCCGGCCGCCAAGCCGACGCGCTCAGCGCGTACCGGGAGCTGCGGGCCGCCCTCGTCGGGGACCTCGGCCTCGAGCCGGGACCGGCCGTCCAGGAACTGCACGAACGCATCCTGGCCGCCGATCCCGACCTGCAGGAGGGGGGCCTGGTCGTGCCCCGGCTCTCCGCGCGGCACACGCCCCGGCAGTTGCCCGCCGCACCCGGGCACTTCACCGGCCGGGCCGAGGAGGTCCATGCCGTGACCGCGCTGGTGGAGCACGGCGAGCACCCGGTGGGCACCGTCGTGATCTGCGCGATCGACGGGATGGGCGGGATCGGCAAGACCGCGCTCGCCCTGCACACCGCGCACCTGCTGGCCGACCGGTACCCGGACGGGCAGCTGTTTCTCGACTTGCACGGCTACACGAAGGGTCTTGAGCCGCGCGAGCCCGCCGACGCGTTGGCGGTGATCCTCCAGTCGCTCGGCATTCCGGCGCGGCAGATCCCTCCCGCACTCGATGCGCGCGCCGCCCTGTATCGGGATCGGCTCGCCGACACCAGGACCCTGATCGTGCTGGACAACGCCGCGAGCGAGGAGCAGATCCGTCCGCTGCTGCCGGGCAGCGGACGATGCACGGTACTGATCACGAGCCGTACCCGGCTGCGGTCCCTGGACGACGCGTACACCGTGCCGCTGGACCTGCTGCCCGCCGACCAGGCCGTGGCGCTGCTGCGCGTCTTGGCCGGGCCAAGCCACAACGCCGTCGATGACGCGGTGTTCGGGCAGATCGCGGATCTGTGCGGTCGACTTCCGCTCGCGCTGCGCATCGCCGGCGGCCTGCTGCGCCATCGCTCGGCCTGGACGGCGCAGCATCTGGCCGACAAGCTGCGGGAGGGCCGCCCGGGGCTCGACCTGTTTCGCGACGGCGAGCGGGACCTGGCCGTGGTCTTCGAACTCTCCTATCGCGCCCTGACCGACCGTCAGCAACTGCTGTTCCGCCGTCTCGGCTTGCTGCCGGGCCCGGATACGGACGCGTACGCCGTCGCCGCGCTGCTTGAGTGCGATCTCGCCGATGCCGAGCGGTTACTGCAGGATCTTGTGGACCATCATCTGCTCATCGAGCCGACCGTCGGCCGCTACCGGATGCACGACCTGGTTCGGCAGCACGCGCGGACGCTCGCGGGGCAAGACCCGACCGATGACAATGCTGCCGCGTTGGACCGGCTGATGGACTATTACCAGCACACTGCCCAGCGGGCGGACGTCTGTATCACGCGTTCTCCCCGGTTCGCGCCGTTCGGTCCCGTTCCCACCCGCGCGCCCGGCCTGCCTGACGGTGTGCGAGCCTACGAATGGCTGCGGGCGGAGCGGGCCAATCTGGAGGCGTGTGTCCAGCGCGCCATCGTCGAGGCACAGGACGCCCACGTCGTCGCGCTGGCCGCCGGGCTCGCGGAGATCGTGCTCGAGGACGGGCCTCTGCCCTACGCCATCGAGGTCTATACGGCCGCATCCGCTGCCGCGGAGCGTCTCAGCGACATCCGCGCCCAGGCCGACGCGCTGAGCCGACTCGGCATGTTCCGGGGCGTGTCCAGCGATTTTCCGGGCGCGCTGCGGGAGCTCGATCAAGCCGTCGCGCTGCACCTCGAGTCCGGCGACCAGCGGGGCCTGGCCGTAGCCCGCATCGAACGCAGCGTCGTGCTGCGGATGACCGGGGACATGCCCGGCTCGATCCAGGAGCTCGAAGCGGCCATCGCCTCGTTCGTCGAACTCGACCAACCGCTGGGACAGGCGGCCGCGCTCGCGGAACTGGGGCTCGCCCGCTACCTGACCGGTGACGCGCAGCACGCCGCGGACGATCTCGCCGAGGCCCTGCGCCTGTATCGCGTCCTGGGGAAGCGGCGCAGCCAGGCGGACGTCCTGTGCAACCTGGGCGGCATCCGGCATTCGCTCGGCGATCTGGCGGGGTCGGTGCAGGACCTTGATGAAGCCTTCGGCATCTTCCGCGAGCTCGGCAATCGCGTCGGCATGGGCAGGACCCTGGTCGAGAAGGCCGGCGCGCTCCGGCTGGCAGGCGACCTGAAGGCCGCGAAGCAGGCCGTGGACGAAGGCCTGGAGCTCTACCGCGAGACCCGCGCCCGGATCGGGCGGGCCATCGCCTGGCAGAGCCGCGCCGTCATCTCGGCCGAGGCGGGTGACCTGCCCGGGGCGATGCGAGACTTCGAAGACGCCCTGACCGTGTTCCGCGAGATCGGCGCCCGCGGCAACCAGGCGTGGGTACTCAACGGCTACGCGGGGGTCGTGGACACCGCGGGCGATCCGGAGCGCGCTCTGGCTCTTCACCATGAGGCGCTCGGCCTGGCGCGCGAGACGTCGATGCGCGACGAGCAGGCCCTCGCGATGGAGGGCATCGGCAAGATCCAGCTGGCACGCGGGGAGCGGGACGGGGGAGTGGAGCAGCTGACGCAGGCGCTGGCGATCTTCCAGGAGCTGGGGCAGCACGCCGAGGCCGGGCGGATCGAAGCGCGTCTGGCGGAACTCGGCTGAATCCTCGTCCGGCCGATCCGGACTACTCCGACTGGTCTGACCGGTCCGACTACTCCGGCTCCGACTACTCCGACTGCTCCGCCGGATTCTCCTGCCAGACGTAGTTCGGCGGCTGATATTCGGCGAAGCGCGCCAGCAGCACGTCGAGGTCCTCCTCGACGATCAGCATGTCGCGGTGCGGCTGGTGCAGGAAGCCTTCGCGGGTCATGTGGTCCAGGAACGCGATCAGCGGGGTGAAGTAGCCGCTCGTGTTGAGCAGGGCGATCGGCTTGGTGTGCAGTTCGAGTTGCGCCCAGGTCCAGACCTCGAACAGTTCATCCAGCGTGCCCGCACCGCCGGGCAGGGCGATGAACGCGTCGGAGCGCGCGGCCATCATCGCCTTGCGCTGATGCATGTCCGCGACGACGTGCAGTTCGGTCAGACCCTCGTGGGCGACTTCCCAGTCGGCAAGTCCCTGCGGGATCACTCCCACCACCTGTCCGCCGGCCCGCAGCGCGCCGTCGGCGAGGCTGCCCATCGTGCCGACGCGGGCCCCACCGTAGACCACGGTGATGCCGCGCCGCGCCAGTTCGGCGCCGACCTGCTCGGCCACGTGGACATACTTCTCGCCGCGGCCACGCGACGAACCGGAGAAAACGCAGATGTGCTGCACCATGTGCTCCCCTTGCGGCATCGAATGCTGCGTGCGGCCGACAGTCTAGGGCCGAGCGGCGACAGACCTCACGACCGAGCCGGAGACCGACCTGACGGCTCGTACATTGACGACGCCTTGATGTTCGGCTTGACGATTCCTTGAGGTTCGGAGAGGAACGTTTGCCGGGGGGCCTTCGACAGGAAAGGCGGGTAACCGATGACCATGTCGGACACAAACTCGATGTTCGACATCGAGACCCTGCGCCGCGGCATCGAGCAGCGCGACGCCACCGCCATGCGCGGCCTTTACGCGGAGCACGCGCTGATGACGCTCGTGGACCAGCGTGACCAGCCGAGCCACCCGCACGAGATCACCGGGGCCGCCGCCATCGGCGCTTTCCTGGACGATGTCTGCAGCCGCGAGATGGAGCACCACCTCGACCAGGTCGTCGTCTCCGCCGACGGCACGCACGCGGCCTACCTGGAGCAGTGCCGCTACCCGGACGGCACGAAGGTGCTGTCCACCTCGATGCTCGACCTGCGCGACGGCCGGATCACCGCGCAGACCAGCGTCCAGGCCTGGGACGAGGCGACCGCCCGGGAAATGGGCATGATGGCCGCGAAGCCCGAACACCGGTCCTTCTCGCGCTCGGACGAGACCCGTACCTTCGACCACGGTCACGCGGAGATCCTCAACGCCGCCGGCGGCACGATCGGCCGGCTGACGCTCGAGCCGGGCTGGCGCTGGTCCCAGGACGTCAAGCCCATCGCGGGAACGGAGCTGTGCGAGGCGCCGCACTTCGCGTACCACATGTCCGGGACGCTGCACGTCCGGATGGCCGACGGCAGCGAGTTCGACGTGAACGCGGGCGACCTGGCCGTCATTCCGCCCGGGCACGACGCCTGGGTGGTCGGCGACGAGCCGGTGCAGATCGTGGACTGGCAGGGCGCGGTCCACTACGCCGAGAAGCGCTGAGCCCGCACAGGGTTCGAACTCGGTTCGAACTCCGGAGCGCCGCGTGCCTCGCGCGGCGCTCCGGTCATGCCGAGAGTTCCTTGACGAGGAACATATCCATTTCGACGACGTCGTGGCAGACGTCGTCGCTGTCGTACCACGAATATCGAGACTCGAGGCGCAGTTCCGTGTCGCGATAGCCGAGCCGCGCGTAAAGCCGTGCCGCATCCGGATTCTCGACGCCGACGCCCAGGCCCGCTCGACGGGAACCGCGCGCGAGGATCCGCGCCTCGGCTTCCGCGATCAGAGCACTGCCGATGCCCATACCGCGCCAGGCCTGGTCCACGCCGAGATTGCTGATCTCCGGGCACTCCGGGTACGCGGCGCGCGGCGAATCGTCCCGGAATCCCGCCCAATTGATGAGGGCATGGCCCACGGCAACCTCGTCGCTCCAGGCAACGAGGTATTCGACATCGCCGCTCTTCTGCCGACTGAAATGGTATGCGTGCGCGTTGTTCCGACCAGTCGGCAGATCGCGTTCCAAGGAGATAAGGTCCGCCTCGGTGCATGTGGCTATGCGCATGGCCCCCGATGCTACGGCGATCAGCCTACGATCTCGCGCTGTTTTCTCAGCCCAGAAAGCTCAGGCGCACCTGGCGGTCGGGATTGTCCCGGTTGGTGTCCACCAGGACGACCGACTGCCAGGTGCCGAGCTCCAGGCGGCCGCCGATGACGGGGAGCGTGGCGTGCGGGGCGATGAACGCGGGGAGCACGTGGTCGCGGCCGTGGCCGGGGGAGCCGTGCCGGTGGCGCCAGCGCTGGTCGGCCGGCAGCAGGTCGCGCAGAGCGGCGAGCAGGTCGTCGTCGCTGCCCGCCCCGGTCTCGAGGATCGCGACGCCCGCCGTGGCGTGCGGGACGAAGACGTTCAGCAGGCCGTCCGATCCGTCCGCCGCCTCGCGCAGGAACGCCGCGCAGTCGGCCGTCAGGTCGTACACGGCCTCCTCGCGGCCGGTGCGCACGCGCAGGACATCGGTGCGGAACGCGGGGCCCATCAGACCAGTCGGCCCATGTGCGCGAGAGCCTGCTTGAGCAGCGTGCCCTGGCCGCCGATCATCTCCTGCTGCACGACCGGGGACGCGGCCTCCTCGGGCGTGAACCAGACCAGGTCCAGCGCGTCCTGGCGCGGGCGGCAGTCGCCGGACACCGGGACGATGTAGGCGAGCGCGACAGCATGCTGACGCGGGTCGTGGAACGGGGTGACGCCCGGCGTCGGGAAGTACTCGGCGACGGTGAACGGCTGCGGGGACACCGGGATCCGCGGCAGCGCGACCGGACCGAGGTCCTTCTCCAGGTGACGCAGCAGCGCGTCGCGCACCCGCTCGTGGTGCAGCACCCGCCCGGACACGATCGCCCGGCTCATGGTCCCGTCCGGCATGATGCGCAGCAGCAGGCCGATCGCGGTCACCTCGCCGCTCTCGTCCACGCGCACCGGGATGGCCTCGACGTAGAGGATCGGCATCTGGGCGCGGGCCTGTTCGAGCTCGCCGCTGGTGAGCCAGCCGGGACTGGTCTCTTCAATCACGTCTGCCACGGGCTGATCGTATCCGGAACCCGTCACCCGGCGCGCCCCCGGCCGGGTAAATACGATGTTCACGCGGGAGGTCGTGGCTCGAACTCCGGCTGCTCGGACTCCGACCGCTCGGACTCCGACTGCGCTCGGGGCCGTGTCTCGCTCGCCAGGATCGCCCGGGCCAGTGCCGCGCCGGGGCCGGTCTCGCCGCGACCGCGGGCCAGCAGGACGAACTCGACCTCGCCGAGTGCGGGCAGCCCGGCGTCGCGGGGCAGTTCCACCAGGCCCTGCGGAATCAGACTGCGGGTATGCGCGGTCACGCCGAGCCCGGCCCGCGCCGCCGTGTGCAGGCCGCTGAAACTCCCCGCCGTGCACGCGATGCGCCACGACCGTCCGGCCCGCTCCAGCGCGCGAATCGCCAGCTCACGGCTGATGCTCGGCTCGGGGCACGCGATCAGCGGCACCGGTTCGGCCGGATCGGCGCTCACCCGCACGTCCGGCGCGGCGATCCAGGCCATCGCGTCCCGGGACACGAGCGTGCCGTGCGTCTCCCCGGTCTTCCGCTTGGCCATGACCAGGTCCAGCCGCCGCGCCGCGAGCGCGCGGTGCAGCACGCCGCTCAGACCCACCGTCAGTTCCAGTTCCACGAACGGATGTGTGGCGCGGAACGTGCGGAGGATGTCCGGCAGCCGCGAGTGGGCGAAGTCCTCCGACGCCCCTAGCCGTACCCGGCCACGCAGCGCCGGGCCCGCGAAGTAGTCCACGGCCCGCTCGTTGCTGTCGAGGATGTCCCGCGCGAACCCGACCATCGCGGCCCCGTCCGCGGTCAGCGTCACCGAGTGCGTGTCACGCTCCAGCAGCGAGCGGCCGACGGTCCCCTCGAGCTTGCGCACGTGCTGGCTCACAGTCGACTGGCTCGCTCCGAGCCGCTGCGCCGCGGCCGTGAAGCTCAGCGACTGCGCGACCGTCAGGAACGTACGCAACTGCGCCGGGTCGAGCAACGCCGTGTCGAGCGACGCCGTGCTATCAGATTTCTCGATCACAGTTACCACGGTATCCCGCTTTCCCGCATACCGCCGTGCTGCCAGGGTGTGTGACGTGCAACGTCTCCGCTCAAGCCTCGACCCGTTCATCCTCTCGCTGCTGGCGACCGTCGCGATCGCCTCCGCGTTCCCGGCACGCGGGTCCGGCGCGCGGTTGTCCAGCGACGTCAGCACGGCCGGCATCTGCCTGCTGTTCTTCCTGCACGGCGCACGCCTCTCGCCCCGTGCCGCGCTCGACGGGCTGCGTCAGTGGAGACTGCACCTGTACATATTCACGCTCACGTTCGTGCTGTTCCCGCTGCTCATGCTGCCGCTGCGGCTGCTCGAACCCGGACTCATCCCGCACGAGCTGTTCGTCGGACTGGTGTTCCTCAGCGTGTTGCCGTCCACAGTGCAGTCCTCGATCGCGTTCACGTCCATCGCGCGCGGCAACGTCGCGGCCGCCGTCTGCTCCGCATCGCTGTCGAACTTGATCGGCGTCGTGCTCTCGCCGCTGCTGGTCTCGGTGCTGCTCGGAGCGGACGCGCGCGTATCAGCCTCCTCCATGGTGGACGTCGCCGCGCAACTGCTGCTGCCGTTCGCCGCCGGACAGCTCGCCCGAGCACGCATCGCCCCCACCCTCAAGCGGCACCCGCGCGCCCTGGCCACGGTCGACCGCGGATCAGTGCTCATCGTCGTCTACACGGCGTTCGGCGAGGGCGTCGTCGCGGGGATCTGGCACCGAGTCTCGTGGCAGCAGCTCGTCACGCTGGGCGTGATCGACATCGCAGCGCTCTCCGTCGTGCTCACGGTGTCGACGGCCGGCGGACGGATGCTCGGGTTCGAACGCGGCGATCGGATCGCGGCGGTCTTCTGCGGCTCGAAGAAGAGTCTGGCCAGCGGGTTGCCCATGGCCACACTGCTGTTCCCGGCCGCCACGGTGAGCACGATCGTACTACCGCTGATGATCTTCCATCAGATCCAGCTGTTCGCCTGCGCGGCGCTGTCCCGGCGCTACGCACGGCAGGAAGGGGAAGAAGGGGAAGCCGTGCCGGCGATCGCGTCTCAGGCCGCTGCCGTGCTCTCGTCGTAGTGCTGCTGCGCCTCGAGGACCTGCGGCATCGCGTCCTCCAGGTGCAGGACGAGCTCCCACAGCTTCCCGGCGGTCCGCGCGCCGAGCGGCGTCAGGCTGTACTCGACGCGCGGCGGGATCGTCGAATGCACCTCGCGGGCGACCAGGCCGTCGCGTTCGAGCGCGTGCAGGCTCTGCGCGAGCATCTTCTCGCTCACCCCGCCCACCCGGCGGCGCAGCTCGTTGAACCGGGCCGGGCTCTCGCGCAGCGCGATCAGCACCAGCGATCCCCAGCGTCCGGTGATGTGCTCGAGGACGGGGCGCGACGGGCAGCGAGGCGCCAGCACGTCGAACGCGCAGTCGCCGCTCGCGTCCGCGTCGGCGGGCATCTGCTGCGTATCCATGCCTTCCAGGATAGCCCAGCACTCGCCGGGCGGCAGCACTAACCCCGGGATTGCACTTTCGAAAAGTTAGTGCAATCCTCGGGTGAGCGAAGTCAACCGCACCGAACGGGAGTTCCCCTCATGATCGTCATCACCGCAGCCAGCGGAAACCTCGGCCGCCTCGTCCTCGAGGACCTGCTCACGCGGGGCGTCCCGGCCGATGGAATCCGCGCCGTCGTGCGCGACAGGGCCAAGCTGGCCGACTACGCCGGGCGCGGCGTCGAGGTCGTCCGCGGCGACTACAACGACCAGGAGAGCCTCGTCGCGGCGCTCGCGGGTGCCGACAAGTTCCTGCTGATCTCCAGCAGCGGGAACAGCGACGAGCGGGTCAAGCAGCACCTGAACGCGGTGGCGGCGGCGAAGCAGGCGGGCGTGCCGCACCTCGTCTACACCTCGATCCCGCACGCCGAGGTCAACCCGATCGAGTTCTCCTGGGTGCACAAGGACACCGAGACCGCGATCAGGCAGTCCGGCATCGCCTTCACGATCCTGCGCAACAACTGGTACTTCGAGAACCTGCTCGGCTCGGTCGGCGCCGCGCTGGAGCACGGCGCGTTCATCGGCTCGGCCGGTGCGGGCAAGGTCGGCTACGCGACCCGCGCCGACTACGCCGCCGCTGCCGCGGCCGTGCTCGCCGGCGAAGGGCACGAGGGCAAGACCTACGAGCTGACCGGCGACGTCGCGGTCGCCAACGCCGAGATCGCCGCCGAGGTCAGCGCGCAGTCCGGCAAGCAGGTCGAGTACGCCTCGCTTCCCGAGCAGGAGTACGCGAAGGCGCTCGAGGGCTTCGGTCTGCCCGCCGAGCTCGCCGCCGCCCTGGCCCAGGCCGACGTCGCGATCTCGCGGGGGGCGCTCGCCGAGACCACCGACACGCTCAGCACGCTGATCGGCCGCCCGACCAGCACCGTCGCCGAGGCCGTCGCGCAGGCGCTCAAGGCGTAAGCGGTTCCGGGCCTGAGGGCCTGAGGCCCGAAGGATCCGCTGGATCAGAATTCCGCGGGGCGGACGGCGTGCATCGCTTCATTGAGAAGCAGCACGACGTCCGCCTTGCCGCGTGAGCGCAGCCATGCGTGGTTCGCCGCGTCCAGGCAGGCCAGCGCCGCGCCGACGACGGCCGGCGCGCACGGCCCGTACGCTCCGTCGTCCTCGACCTCGCCGAGCCGCACCGCGATATCCGGCACGAGCAGTTGCTGCCAGCGCATCAAGTGCTCGAAGTGCCGCGCCTTGAGCGAGGCCGTCTCCTCGAGCATCGTCCAGAAGGCCAGCGTGCGCTCCGGGTTGTCCTCGTTGTACGCGGTGACCACCTCGAAGGAGTGGCGCAGCGAGACCCACGGATCCTCCTCGCGCGGCCGCTTCGCCAGCGCCTCGGCCAGACGCTCGCCGACATCCTGAAGGCTGTCGAAGATGATCGCCTCCTTGGAGGCGAAGTAGCGGAACAGGCTGCGCCGTGATATTCCCGCGGACGCGGCGATCTCGTCGACCGTCGTCGCCTCGAAGCCGCGCCGCAGGAACAGGTCAAGCGCCACGTCCGTCAGCTCGGCCCGCACTGCGCGGCGGGTGCGTTCACGCAGGTCCGGCGCGGGGGCCGCGGACGATTCGAGAGGCATGTCCTCCACTGTACGCGTGTTACCTACGACACGGGAAGACTGGGTTGACACTGGGTGCCACTTCGGGCGTATGGTGTCGGTAGAGCGATCTGCTCCGCGGAATGATGTGAATCGAGCGTCGGCCATGACCGTCCATCAGCTCAGCGGCACGGATGTCGGCACCATCGCGCCGAACTGCGTGCTCGTCGCCGTCGACCTCTCCCGCACCTCGCTGCGCGCCGCCGACTACGCGGCCGGGCTCGCGCGGCGCAACGGCGTCGGCGTCATCGGCGTCTACGTGCGGCAGAACGGCGCACTGGTACTCGCCAACCCCGCGGTGTCCGTCTACGCGCAGGCCGCCGAGACCGACGTGGCCAAGGAGGCGGGGGAGTACCTCGCGGACAGCGCTCTGCGGCTCGGCACCGCGTGCGCGTTCACCGTGCTGGAGGGACCGCCCGCCGACGCGATCCGCCGGCTGGCCCGCGACCTGCGGGTCTCGGCGCTCGTCGTCGGGGCCTCCGAGCACCGCGTGCACCGCTGGTTCGGCTCGCTCGCAGGCCGGCTGGCGCGCACCGCGCCGTGTCCGGTCATCGTCGTACCCTGAGCTGGATCTTGACAGCCGCACGGCGGGACTCTACGGTCCAACCGAGTTAATTCATGGGCGAATTAATGACTTGGAGCGTGGATCGTGAAGTTCCTCAACCGGCGCGCAAGCGCAGCGCTCGTGCTCACGGCCGTCGTGGTCGCCGCCGCGACCACGACGAGCGCCTTCGCCTCCTCTACGGGGCAGTCCACGGCGCAGTCACCGACGACGGCGACGTCGAGCGAATCGGCGTCGGCCGCGGCGCCGAGCAGCTTTCACGGCGTGAACTGGGCCGATCCGAACGACAACTACAACGGCGGCCCGGTGGTGCCGAGCGGGCTGAGCACCAGTGACTCGTATCAGACGGTGTACAAGACGACGCTGAACATGGTCGCCGGCTTCCGCAAGAACCTCGGCGCCAACACGCTGCGCCTGCCGATCAACCCGGCGAGCGTCGGCACGACGTGGTGGAACTCGTACCGCGCGACGATCGACGCGGCCACCGCGACCGGCGACAAGGTCATCCTCAGCTACTGGGACGAGAAGTCCTCGAACGACGGCGTGATCGACGACACGACGACGTGGAACCAGATGTGGAACACCGTCACCAAGACCTACGCGAACAACCCGCGCGTGTTCTTCGAGCCGATGAACGAGCCGTACGGCTACACGGCCGCGCAGTGGGTGCAGATCTGCACGCAGTTCCTCGCTGACCGCACGTTCATCCCGCGTGACCGCGTCGTCATCAGCGGTACCGGCTACAACGACAACGTGACCGCGGTCGGCGCGGCCTCCGCGCTCGACGGCACGCTGCTCTCGCTGCACTTCTACGGTTACTGGGCCGGCTACACGACCGAGGCGGACTGGATCAATAACCTGCTTCCCCGCCTCGGCGGCTACGCCTACCGCACGATCGTCGACGAGGCCGGCGCCCCGATGACGACCGGGCTGAACTACGGTGCGCACAACGGCAACACGTACACCGCGTACCTCGCCGCGACCACCGACATCGCCCGCGGCATGGGTATGGGCCTGGTCTACTGGCCCGGACTGCGCTTCGGCGACTCGTACTCGATCGAGAGCCTCGGTTCCGACGGGAAGCTGACGAACAACAGCGCCACCGGCGTCGCCCAGCTCCAGTGGGGCTACGGCTTCGGCTCCGTCCCGCCGGTCAACGACCAGCCCGCGGCCCCTCCCGGCCAGACGCTCATCAACTCCGCCGCCGGCACCCGCTGCGCCGACGTCCCCGGCTTCTCCACCACCGCCGGCACGCAGCTCGACATCTGGGACTGCAACGCCGGCGGCAACCAGACGTGGGACTACACGACCAGCCACGAGCTGAGCGTCTACGGCGACATGTGCATGCAGGCCGGCACGACGAGCGCCGCGTCCGGCTCAGCCGTCGTCCTCGAAAGCTGCACCGGGGCCACGAACCAGCAGTGGACGGTCAATTCCAGCGGCACTATCACCAGCGCCGCCGACTCCGCCCTCTGCCTCGCCACCGTCGGCGACGCTACTGCCGACGGCACCCTGCTCGACGTGGCCACCTGCTCCGGCTCGTCGAGCCAGACGTGGAAGCTGGGATCCTGATGCTCAGCTAGTCCCCGAGCCCCTCGGTCAGCAGGCCGTCGGAGATCGTCAGCACCCGGTCGGCGATCTGCACCAGGGCCTTGTCGTGGGTGGCGATGAGCGCGGTCACGCCCTCGGAGTGCACGAGGGTGCGCAGCAGGCGCATGATCTGGGCGCCGGTCTGGGAGTCGAGTTGGCCGGTCGGCTCGTCGGCGAGCAACAGGGTCGGCTGGGCGGCGAGCGCGCGGGCGATGGCGACGCGCTGCTGCTGGCCGCCGGAGAGCTCGTGCGCGCGCTGCTGCATGTGGTCGCCGAGGCCGACCAGGCGTAGCAGGGTCCTGGCACGGTCCTCGCGCCGGGCGGCCGGGACGCCGAGCAGGCGCAGCGGGACGCCGACGTTCTCCGCCGCGCTGAGGATCGGGATCAGGCCGAAGGACTGGAAGATGAACGACACCTTCTCGCGGCGCAGTTCGAGCAGCTTCGCCTGCGAGATCTCGTCGAGCCGCCGGCCGGCGACGGTGATCGCGCCGCCGCTCGGGCGGTCGAGTCCGCCGAGCAGGTTCAGCAGCGTGGTCTTGCCGGAGCCGGAACGGCCGCGCAGCACGACGAGCTCCCCGGCGCCGATGGTGAAACTGACACCGCGCAGCGCCTCCACCGTCGCCGTTCCGCTGCCGTAGCTGCGGCGCAGCCCCTCGGCGCGCACGATCGTCGCGTCGCTCATATCGTCGGCTCCTCGCGGTCCGCGCGGACGGTGATCTGTTCCGGTTCGAGGCCGAGCCGCACCCGGTCGCGCAGGTCGAGCGCCTCGACGTATTCGGCGGGCAGCTGGATCCGCCCGGCGCGGTCGAGCAGCGCGTACTCCTGCGCCGTGGCACGCTCGCCGAACTCGGTGCGCAGCACCTCGCTGCTGGTGCGGCCGTCCCTGATCTGCACCGTGCGCGGCACCTGGCTGGAGACGTGCTCGTCGTGGGTGACGACGAGCACTGCCACGCCCAGCTCCGCGTTCGCGGTACGCAGCGCCTGGAAGACGGTGTCCGCCGAGGCCGTGTCGAGCTCGCCGGTGGGCTCGTCGGCCAGCACCACCTTCGGGCGATTGGCCAGCGCCACGCCGATCGCCACCCGCTGCTGCTCCCCGCCGGAGAGCTGGCCGGGCCGACGATCGCCGCAGTAGCCGATGCCGAGCAGCTGCAGCAGTGCCTCTGCGCGGCGCAGTCGCTCGACCCGGCGGACCCCGGCGAGCCGCAGCGGGGTCTCGATGTTCTCCCGCGCGTCGAGGTAGGGCAGCAGGTTGCGACCGGTCTGCTGCCAGATGAACCCGACGGTCTCGCGCCGGTAGCGCAGCCGCTCCCGCCCCTTCATCGTGAGCAGGTCGTGGTCCGCGACCCTGGCCCGGCCCGCGGTCGGCCGGTCGAGGCCCGACAGGATGTTGAGCAGGGTCGACTTGCCCGAGCCGGAGGCGCCGACGATCGCGGTCAGCTCGCCCGGCCGAATCAGCAGGTCAAGGCCCTGCAACGCCTGCACCTCGACGCCGTCCGCCGCGTACACCCGGACGAGTCGGTCGCACTGGATCAGCGCGTCGGCGCCGTAGTCCGCGCGCGCCCGGGCGGCGGCCTCGGCCTCGAACTCCAGGCTCGCCAGATCGGTGGCGGGCGCTTTCGCGTCGGTCATGCGTCCTCTCCCATCCTCAGCTGCGCGGGGACGTTGCGGCGCGCGTTGATCGCGGCCTGCGCCAGCACGCCGCAGCCGGTCAGCGCCAGCGCGGCGGCCACGGTCAGCAGCGGGGTGGCCGCGTCGAGCCGGAGCCCGGTCTCGGTGGCCAGCCCGGTGAACACGGTCAGGTTCAGTGCGCTGCCGAAGACCACGGGCAGCGCCAGCGCGGCCAGCAGCCCGCCGAGCGCGGTGCTCGCGGCCAACGGCGCGGTCTCGGCGAGCGCGATCCCGCGCGCCTGTCGCGGGCTCAGCCCCAGCGTGCCGAGCAGCGTCAGCCGGCGGGCACGCGGGGCAGCGGTCAGGGCCAGCGCGATCAGGATCCCGCAGATCCCGAAGCAGCCGGCCGCCACCAGTCCGAGAACGTACCCGAATGCGGCCAGGCCGCTGAGCGGCAGGTGCGAGAGCCGGTCGAGGGCGTCGGTCCGGTACGTGACCCGATTGTCTCCGGGCACGGTGCGGGCCAGTGCGGCGGCCACCTTCGCCTCGTCGATTCCGTTGCCGGACAACAGGATCTCGGAGACCGGCCAGAACTGCGGGTTCGCCTCGACAGCCCAGGAGGGCACCAGAACGAACGGCTCGCCCGGCGCGGCCGCGAGCCGGACCGGGCTCTGCGCCTGCGTGCCCACGACCCGCGCGTCGAACGGCGGAGCGGAGCCGGGTTCGAGATCGAACTCCGTGCCGACCGCGTACCCGCTGTCCGCCGACACCACGACCGGGACGGGGCCCGTTCCGCTGTGCGTCGGCAGAGACGCGTTCATCGGCCAGGGCGAATCGGCGGCGACCGCCGGGTACGAGCTCGGATCCACCGCGTAGACCGCCGCCGCGTCGCCGGTGGTGCTGTCGAGTGGTTGCGTTGCGATGGCGGTCGCGTGCGTGACGCCGGGTACCTTCTGGAGCGCCGTGACCGCGGCGGCCGCCTGCGTCGGGTCGGTCCCGGTGCTCAGCGTGATCGAGGCGTCCGTCCCGGTCTGCAGCCAGGACTCCGCGACCCGCCCGGACTCGACGTTGTGATAGGCCAGGCCGCCGAGCGCGGCCAGGGTGAGCGTGAGCACGATGCCGAAGGTGGGCAGGGCGAGGCCGAGCGAGGAGCGCGCCGCCCCGGCCAGGCCGAGGAACGCGGTGGCGCCGTTGCTCCGCCGCGCGGCGCGGGCGGCCGGCGCGAGCAGCAGCGGGTAGCAGCGCACTGCGACGGCGGTGGCCACGGCGGCGACCAGGATCGGCGCGAGCGCGCCGAGCGTATTCGAGCCCTGGCCCGAGCCGCCGAGGCCGCGCTGCCGAAGCCCCGCCACCGCCGCGACGGCGAGCAGTACGAGTACGAGCTCGAAGACGCGGCGCCGGGCCTTCGGGCGGCGCCGGACGAGGTCGCCGCGGTCGGTGCGCAGGCGGGCGGTGCCGCGGTGGTCGAGCACGGCCAGCAGCGGAGGTCCGCCGAGCACGACGAGGGCGACCGCGCCGAACAGGAACTCAGACTGCGTACCGAGGCCGCGGACCACCGTCGTTGCCAAGCCCCCGGCAACCACGAGCGCGAGCGCGATCGGCGACCCGAGGTCGCCGAGCACTTGGCGGGCGAGCTGCGGCAATGACTGGCCGCGGGCTCGAAGCAGTGCGAAGTGCGTGCGGCGCCGGGAGATCACCAGTCGGGCGCAGAGCAGCACGGTGGCCGCGCCGACCGTCGCCACCCCGATCATGATCAGGCTGAGCACGGAGTCGACCGCGGTGCGCTGGGACTCGAAGGCGGACAGGGTCGTGACGGGCCCGGCCGTGATCTGCACGTGCAGTGCCGTGCTGACGGTGCCGGATTCGAAGGCGTTCAGCTCGTTCAGCAGCGTCCCGACGTCCGACGCCGCGTACCCGCCGGTGGCCAGCGGGACGCAGTAGATCGCGGTGAACGGGTCCGGCTTCCCGGCCGGATACTGCACCGACGTGAGAGCCGAAAGCTCGTCGGGCCCGATGAGCGCGGCCGTCAACCAGGTGGTGCTGCCGTCCCGGTTCTTCTGCGGCACCGGGGCCGCGAGCGCGGGGTCGTAGTTCCAGAACGCCGAGGACGGGTCGGTCGGCTGGACGATCCCGGTGACCTGAAGCTCGTAGTTGCCGAATTTGCCGCCGACGATCACGCTTCCGATGTGCGCGTCGAAGAGCTTCGCGTCGGCTGCCGTGAGTGCGACCTGGAAGACCTCGTTGCCATTGCCCGAGCTGGCGGTGACGGGCAGCGAACCGGTCAGCAGCCGAAGATGCGCGTCGAGCGTGCTGCGGTATTCGAGGTTGAACGTCGCCGGGAACGCCGCGCCGTGAACAGGCACTTGGGTGCCGAGGTAGGCGCCGTCCCAAGCCCGGCTCGTCTGCGGCCGCGCGTCGCCCGGCACGCCGGCGGCGAAGGTGTGCAAAGCGCTGGATATCGATGTGGAGTCAGTTCGCGGAGACGGCTGTGCGAGGGCGGTGACCGAATCGTCGACCGGCCCGGTTCCATCAAGGCTCTGCTGTAGCGAACTCGTCAGCGCGCGTTCCACCAGGCCCGGGACGCCGGCGGCGAAGAGGGCCGTCAGGAAGCTGAGAACGAGCAGCAGGGTGATGCCCGGGTAACGATGTGCCCTGAGATGAGGCCGGCTCACCGGTCCGCTCCTTCCCGCAGTACGGCGGCCGTCTCCCGCCGACGAGACCCGGCGATAGCGGCGGTGACCAGCGGCGCGGCGAGCAATGCCGCGACCCCGATCACCACCTGCGGCCACGGCGTGAGCACCGTCACCGGCGGCTGCGGCTTGGCCGCATCGGCGGTCAGCGTCGCGACCGGGATCACGACGCGGCCCAGCAGCAAGCCGAGCGCGACGCCGGCCAGTGCCCCGGGGACGACGAGCAGCGCCTGTTCGAGGCACAACGTGCCGATCCGCCCGCGACGAGAGAACCCGAGGGCGTCGAGGAGCGCGAACTCGGCCGAGCGCTCCGCGCCCGTACTCAGGACACTGACGATCAGTCCGCACAACGCCAGCAGCGTCGTCGCGAGAGCCACGGCAAGCAGCGCCCGCAGCGGTTCCTCGGCCAAGGGCGCCGAGCGCAGCTGCTGCTGGACCTGCGTGCGGAACGTGACGACGGAAGCCGCCGGCAGGTTACGCGGCGTCGCGGTCGACGAGTCGTTCAGCCACGCCTCGTTCGGCGCGAGCTTCGCCGCGCCGTCGCTCACGACCAGGCCACCGCCCGCGGTCGAGATCGTCGGGAATCCGGCCACGATCGCGACGATCCGCACCTTGAGATTGCCCGTGCCGACCGGGACCGACGTGAGGTCGCCGACGCCGAGGTTGAGTTCGTGCGCCAGGGCCTGGGTCGCGATGGCCGGGAGGTCTCCGCTCGCGTCCGGCCGATGGGCCACGTCATTCATCAGGACGCTGAGTGAGGCGGTCGAAAGGTCGGCGCGCAGCGTCACGGTATGTGCCGCGCCCGCCGGGTCGACGGCGAGCAACGTGCTCTGCAGCGAACTGCTTCCGCTCGGCACGAACGTGGACCGGAACAGCGGGCTCACCGCACTCACACCCGGCGATGAGGCGAGCTCGGCCAGGTCGGCGGTGGTGAACTGGCCCGAGGACAGGCGCACGTCCGCGTCGGCGCCGACGGTGAACGTGGCCTGGTCGGCGGCCGACCGCTCCGCGCTGGCGTATTCGCTGAGCGAGAGGACCCCGGTGGCGACGGCGAGCATCGTGAGCAGCACCGGACCGGCGAGCCTGAGGGGTTTGCGTCCCGTCTGCCAGAACGCCAGAGGCACCGCCAGGGCTCGGCCCCGTCGAGCCAACCGGTCGCCGAGCCGCGCGGCCGGCGGCAGCAGCCGCAGCGCGAGGGCCGCGCCCGCGGCCAGGGCCAGCGCGGGCGCCGCGATCACGATGGGGGAGTAGGTCGCGTTCCCCGACTGGTCGGTGCCGACGATCGAGCCGGTCGAGAGCAGTTGCCAGCAGGCGAATCCCGCCAGCGCGAGCAGAGCGAGGTCGAAGCCCGCCCGGCCGACGGCCGTCACCGCGCCCTGCCTGCTCCGTTTGGTCCGCAGCGCCAGCGGCGAGACCGCCGATCCGAAGGCCGGGGCCAGGATCACCGCGACCGCGCCGAGCGCGCAGCCGACGACTCCCGCCCACACCGCCACCGGAATGGCGTCGTGCGGGAAGGAAGCGCTCTGTCCGCCGCCCAAGGTGCCGATCGTCGCGGCTAGCGGACTCGCGGCGAACGGGGAGATCAGCACGGCGGGCGTGGCAAGCAGCACGGATTCGGTCGCGCGCAGCCGGATCAGCTGCGGCCCGGTGCCGCCGCGCGCCCACAGCAGCGCGGCCTCCGTCTCGCGGACCTCCGTCAGCAGCCGTACGACGATGAAGAGAGCCGCGATGGCCACGACGAGCAGCTCGAGGAGTTCGGCGTACACGAGCGACTGCGCGACGAGGGCGGCCGAGGCGAGGTTCGTCAGGAGCGGCGGAAGTTCGGTGGCGATCCCGGGATTGCCGAGAGCGCTGCTGTGGCCGAACTGAGAAAGCACCCTCTCAAGGGCGGCGGAGCGCGCGACCAGGCCGGACGCGCCGATCTCCTGCGTGTCGGGTACGGCCTCCCACTCCATCTGCTGGGCCGCGAGCGTGCCGCCGTCGAGGTACGAGGCGTCGGTGAAGAACGGACCGAACGTCGTGTAGCCGCTGCTCGCCTGGCTTCCCGCCCCGGCCAGCGGATCCAGCGTCCAGTAAGCGCTCTGCGGGTCGATCGGGGTGAACACGCCGGTCACCGCGAACGTCGCCGAGGTCCCGCCGGTTGTCAGCGTCGTGATTCGGCTGCCCGGGCCGGCCCCGAGGATCGTCGCGGCCGCGCGGTCCAGCGCGATCGGCACGTCGCCGCCCGGGTCCGCCGAACCCGCGTGCGGCCAGGAGCCCGCGACGAGTCTCCCGTGCGCGGCCAGGTCCGTCGGCGCGAGCAGCGTGGCCACCTTGCCGGCCACCGGCGTGGAACCCGGCAGAGCCAGCGATTCGAGTTCGGGCGCCGCGTACACGGTCACGCCGATGCCGCCGAGCGCGCCGGCCAGCTGTCCGCGGATCTGGGCCGTGGCCTGGTCCACGGGTTCCGCGGGCGCCGCACCGGAGAACGTGATCGCCGTGCCGCCGGCATTCCGCAGCGCGCTGCGCACCGCGGCGTCCCCCGCCTGGCTGCTATATGTGATGAGCGCCGCGGCGAACGCGGTGGTCAGTGCCACGGTCACGATCACGGCGGCCAACACGGTGCGGTGGACCCGCATCCGGCGCAGCGCCACCGGCACCCACGCCCGGCGCACCACATGCGCACCCATATATCCCTCCCGTGACCCAGCACCCCGAGACCCACGTGCCCCAGCCGGGCACCGTACACCGGAATCGCGCACTGCGCCGCAGGTGCGCTGCATGAATTGCCCATATCGGGGCAACCGGGTGCGGCCGAAGCGTCGTCGCGGCGCTCTCGGCGGGATGGTTGGCGGAATGGAGGACACACTCATGACCGCGTCCCGAACGATGCGCCAGGTCGTCGACATGGCGAAGGGCAAGTCGCTGGCGATCAAGGGCCGGGCCGCCGGCAAGCGGTGGATGGAACTGCGCGGCGAGATCAAGCAGACCGGCGCCGAGGCCCGGTTCGGCGCCCACCGCTTCGCCCGCAGGCTGCGCCGCCTCGCGCACCGGTGACCGGCGAGCGCCATCCGGGCCCGGCGGGGATTGCCGGAGGCCGGGGAAGCCTGGTACGAATATGGGCATGATCCCCGGCCGCGCCATCGTCATGACGCTGGTCACCCGCAGCCACATCGACCTCTGCCGGGTGTGGTCCTGCTCGTGTCGCCGCTGCGTCTGACCAGCTGACAGCGCACGGGAAAAGGCCGTTCTTCCTTCTTCTGCGGTGAATGCCGCCCATTTCCTCATGCGCCGCATGCCTGCGCATATCAGAATACGGATATCAATCTAAAGCAGTCGAGCCCCTTTGTGGCACGTCTGTCGATACGTCATTCTCCAATGCTCTCCGCAGGTAGGTGGCACTGCAAGGTTAATCTTTTGTTACCTGGCGTGAGATGCTGTTTACCGTGGTGTCGCTACGGGATAACGTGAGTGCGTCACCAATAATCGGCCGTTCTCACCCACGAGTACGCGTCCGCGATGACGTTTCTTCTATTCCAACTACCCACAGGAATGGACCGTGAAAGTCAAACTCCGAATAGTCAGCCTGCTCGCCGCGCCGCTCCCGATCCTCGCGCTCGCGCTGCCCACCGCCAGCGCGTCGACCGCCCCGTCCGGCCGTATCGCGCTGGCCGGCGTGATCGCCCCGGCGCTCGACCACGCCGCCCGCACCGGCGCGGTCGCCGCGAACCAGAAGCTGGGACTCGAGGTCAGCCTCACCCCGCGCGACAAGGCCTCCCTGGACGCCTTCGTCAAGGCCGTCTCCGACTCGCGCTCGACGTCGTACAAGCACTACCTGACGGTGGCTCAGTACGCCGCCGCGTACGGTGCGACGAACGCGCAGGTCGCGCAAGTGACCTCGTACCTCAAGTCCGAAGGCCTGTCGGTCGGGCAGGTCAGCGCGAACCACCTGACGCTGCCGGTGTCCGGTACCGCGGCCCAGGTGGAGAAGGCGTTCGACGTCAGCATCGGCACGTACGCCGCGGGCGGGAAGTCCTTCTACGCCAACGCCGCCGCGCCCTCGCTGCCGGCCGACGTCGCCTCCGCGGTCAGCTCCGTGGCCGGGCTCGACAACGAGGCGCTGCACACGTACTCGCTGCAGTCCGAGGCGGCGACCTCGCACGCCGGCACCGTGCTGACGCCGACGCTCGCGCGTGAGGGCTACAACCTCACGTCGGACATCTCCAGCGGGTACAACGGCTCCGGCGAGACGATCGGCCTCGCGGAGTTCTCCGCGTACTCCGCGTCCGCCGTCGCGGGCTACAACTCGAAGTACAGCCTCGGCGCCACCGCGGCGTCCGTGGTCAACGTGGACGGCGGCACCACCGACTCCTCGGGCTCCGTCGAGGACGAGCTCGACATCGAGGTCGACTACGCGCTCGCGCCGAAGGCCACCATCAAGGTGTACGAGGCGCCGAACTCGGACGCCGGCGAGGTCGCCCTGTACGCGGCCCTCGTGAGCAGTGACGTCCCGGTCATCTCCAGCAGCTGGGGCGAGCCGGAGCAGGACGAGAACAACCTCTCCTCCGACGACGCCGACTTCGAGGAGGCCGCGGCCCAGGGCCAGTCCGTGTACGCGGCCTCCGGCGACAGCGGCGCCGACGACAACGGCTCGAGCCTGTCGGTGGACTTCCCGGCCTCGGACCAGTACGTCTCGGGCGTGGGCGGGACCAACCTGACCGTCACCTCGGGCAAGTGGGCGAGCGAGACCGGCTGGTCCGGCAGCGGCGGCGGTCAGTCCGTCGAGTTCAGCACCCCGAGCTTCCAGTCCTCGGTCAACAGCTCCGGCCACCGCGAGGTGCCGGACGTCTCCGCGGCGGGCGGCAACAACAGCCCGTGGACCATCGACGCCGACGGCACCTACGAGAGCGTCTGGGGCACCAGCGCGGCGGCGCCCAACTGGGCGGCGTTCAGCGCGGACTACGACTCGGCCGCATCCGCGCTCGGCGGCGCCAAGTTCGGCTACGCCAACTCGGAGATCTACACGGTCGCCGCGTCCTCGCTGTACAACTCCGTGTTCCACGACGTCACCAGCGGGAACAACGGCGGCTACAGCGCGGGCACCGGCTACGACGAGGTGACCGGCTGGGGCTCGTACAACGGCGGCGCGTTCATCGCGGACGAACTCTGAACCGCGTGACCGACTGCACTGAGTAACAGCACCCTGACGGGCGCGGTCCGGCCGACGGACCGCGCCCGTCGCATTGGTTTGACGCCCCGGATTTCGGTAAGGACAGGCGCCGTGAAGCTGCGCGTGCTGCACGACAACCCCGACTGGTATCCGCCGCTCGCCGCCGCGTTCGACGCCGAAGGCCTCGAGCACGAGCAGTGGCTGCTCGGCGTGGGGACGCTCGACCTCGGCGCCGAACCGCCTCCCGGCCTGTACTGGTCGCGGATCAGCGCCTCCTCGGCCGCACGCGGCCGTCCGCACGCCAAGGAGCATGCGCGCGCGGTGCTCTCCTGGCTCGAGGCGCACGGGCGCCGCGTGGTCAACGGCCGTCGCGTCCTCGAGTTGGAGATGAGCAAGGCCGCTCAGCTCGCGGCGTTGCGCGCCTCGGGCATCGAGGTCCCGCTCACGTTCGCCGCCGTGGGCCGGGCCGAGCAGCTCGACGCGGCTGGAAAGCTCCCGACCCCGTTCATCGTCAAGCCCAACCAAGGGGGCAAGGGGCTCGGCGTGCGCCGCTTCGAGTCCGTCGCCGAGTTCGCCGAATATCTGGATTCGAGCGAATACGAGCCACCGGTCGACGGAATCACCCTCGTTCAGGAGCATCTCCGGGCCGCGAAGCCCGTCATCACCCGGGTCGAGATCGTCGGCGGTGAGCTTCTCTACGCCCTGACCGCCGACACCGCCCGCGGCGGTTTCGAGCTGTGTCCCGCCGAGGCGTGCGCGGTCCCGTCGCAGAGCCTGTTCGCGCTGCGCGACGGGTTCGACGACCACCCGATCGTCGGCCGGTATCTGCGCTTCGCCGCCCGCCAGGGAATCGACGTCGCGGGCTTCGAATTCATCGAGACCGAGGACGGGCGCGTCGTCACCTATGACGTGAACGCGACCACGAACTACAACCCGCAGGTCGACGCCGCTGCCGCCGACGCCGGGCCGAGGCGCGTCGCCCGGTACCTCAAGGGACTGCTGGGCGCCGCCGACGAAGGAAACGGATCCTGATGCGCTTCGGATACTGGATGCCGATCTTCGGCGGCTGGCTGCGCAACGTCCCCGACGAGGGCATGAGCACGGACTGGCCGTACATCCGCGAACTCGCCACCGTCAGCGAGCGCGCGGGATTCGACCTGACGCTGATCGCCGAGCTGAATCTCAACGACATCAAGGGACCGGGGGCTCCGGCCCTGGACTGCTGGACCCTCGCCCCCGCCGTCGCCGCGATCACCGAGCGCCTGGAACTGATGCTGGCGGTGCGGCCCAACTACCACCAGCCCACCGCGACCGCGAAGGCCATCTCCACACTGGAGACCATCGCCCCCGGGCGCGTCTCGCTGAACGTCGTCTCCTCCTGGTGGCGGGAGGAAGCACTCCAGTACGGCGCGCCGTTCGACGTCCATGACGCCCGTTACGCGCGTACCGAGGAGTGGCTCACGGTCCTGGGCAGGTTGCTGCGAGAACGCACTGTCACCCACGACGGTGCCCACTACCGGCTTGAGGCCACCGAACTCGAACCGAAGCCGCAGAGCCCGCCGACGGTCTACATGGGCGGCGAGTCACCCCGCGCGAAGGAGGTCATCACAGCGCTCGGAGACGCGTACGTGATGCACGGCGACGCCCCGGACGTCATCGCCGAGAAGATCGCCGAGATGCGGCGGTTACGCGCAGAGTCCGGCCGCCCGCCGCTCACGTTCGGCATGGCAGGGTACGTGGTATGCCGCGACACCGACGCCGAAGCGCGAGCCGAGGTCGAGCGGATCACGGACGTGCGCTCCTCGGAGCAGGCATACGCCTCCTATCGCGACTTCCTCGCGGGCTCCCAGCTCGAATCGCACGTCTCGCTCGAGGAGTACAGCGTCTCCAATCGGGGACTGCGCGCCGGCCTCGTGGGAACCCCCGAGCAGATCGCGGACCGGATCCGGGCGTACGAGCGCGCAGGCGTGGACCTGTTGCTCCTCCAGTTCTCCCCGCAACTCGAGGAGATGGCCGAGTTCGGGCGCCGGGTCATCACGCCGTGGCGCGCTGAGTCGCTATAGGCCGCGTCCCCGGGAGACTGTCGCGCCAGTGGACGTACTCACGCCGAGCGTCCGCCTCATCAGGGCGGCCACCTCATCGGCCTCGATCAGGAACGCGTCGTGGCCGTAGGGCGACCGGACGAGGTGCGGGCCGTCGGCGCCGGGGATCAGCCGCGCCAACTCCTCCTGCAGGTAGGGCGGATAGAGCCGGTCGGAGTCGATGCCGCCGACGACGGTGGGCGCGGTGATCCGCTTCAGGGCTTCGGCGACGCCGTCCCGACCCCGTCCCACGTCGTGGTGGTTCATCGCCTCGGTGAGCACCACGTAGCTGTTGGCGTCGAAGCGGCGCGCCAGCTTGGCCGCGTGGTGGTCGAGATACGACTCGACCGCGTAGCGCCCCGAGCGAGGCGGGTCCTCGCCCTCTTGCGACAGGCGGCCGAATCGCCGCGCCAGTTCGTTCTCGCTGCGGTAGGACAGGTGCGCGATACGGCGTGCGATGCCGAGCCCGAGGTGCGGGCCGCCGCCCGGGTCCGCGGCGTAGTAGTCGCCGCCGTTGAACCGGCCGTCCGCGCGCACGGCGTGGATCTGCGTGCTCTGCAGACCGATCTGATCCGCGGTCGCGTACGCCCCGACGGCCAGCAGGAGCAGCGACCCGACCCGGTCGGGGTACGTCACGGCCCACTCCAGCGCGCGCATCCCGCCCATCGATCCGCCGAACACCGACGCCCAGCGGCCGATCCCGAGCGCGTCGGCGAGCAGCACCTCCGCCTCGACCTGGTCGCGGATCGTGATCCGCGGGAAGCGCGAGCCCCACGGACGCCCGTCCGGCGCGGTCGAGGACGGTCCCGTCGTGCCCTGACACCCGCCGAGCACGTTCGGTGCGACGACGAACCACTCGTCCGTGTCCAGCGCGCGGCCGGGACCGATGAGCGCGTTCCACCAGCCGGGCGTCGGATGCCCGGGCCCCGGCCGGCCGGCGACGTGGCTGTCGCCGGTCAGCGCGTGCAGCACAAGTACCGCGTTGTCCCGCCGCGGGTTCAGGGTGCCCCACGTCTCGTAGGCGACGGTGACCCCGGGCAGCCGCCCGCCGACCTCCAGCTCCAGCGGCCGATCCGCCCGCAGGAAGTCGCGGCGCCCCGGATCGTCCTCCCCCTCCCGCCAGGCACCGCTGGCGGGAGGGGGAGCGACCGGCTCCGTCGCCGGCACGGTCAGGCCTCCTTGGCCGCGCGGAATCCGGCGTCCAGGTCGGCGAGCAGGTCCTCGACGCCTTCGAGGCCGAGCGCGAGGCGGACCAGGCCGGGCGTGACGCCGGTGGTCAGCTGCTCATCGGGGTTGAGCTGCGAGTGCGTGGTCGAGGCCGGGTGGATGACCAGGGAGCGCACATCGCCGATGTTCGCGACGTGGCTGAACAGTTCGAGCGCGTCGACGAACCGCCTGCCCGCCTCGACGCCGCCCTTGATCTCGAAGGCGAGCACGGCGCCCGCCCCCTTCGGCGCGTACCGCCGCGCCTGCCGGTGCCACGGGCTGGACGGCAGGCCCGCGTACTGCACCCGCTCCACCTCGTCGCGCTGCTCCAGCCACTCGGCGACCCGCTGCGCATTGGCCACGTGCCGCTCCAGGCGCAGGCTCAGCGTCTCGATGCCCTGAGCGAAGAGGAACGCGTTGAACGGCGAGACCGCCGGGCCGAGGTCGCGCAGCAGCTGCACCCGGGCCTTGATGATGTAGCTGAGCGCGCCGAGCGCCTCCCAGTAGACGAGGCCGTGGTAGCTCGGGTCGGGCGTGGTGAAGCCGGGGAACTTCCCGCTGGCCGACCAGTCGAACCTGCCGCCGTCCACGATGGCCCCGCCGATCGCGGTGCCGTGCCCGCCGAGGTACTTGGTCGCCGAGTGCACGACGATGTCGGCGCCGTGCTCGAAGGGCCGGATCAGGTACGGCGTGGCGATCGTGTTGTCCACGATCAGCGGGACGCCGGCCTCGTGCGCCAGGTCCGCGACCACGGCGATGTCCAGCACGTTGCCCTGCGGGTTGCCGATGGTCTCGGCGAAGTACGCCTTCGTGTTCTCCCGGGTCGCCGCGCGCCACTGCTCCGGGTCGTCCTGGTCCTCGACGAACGAGACCTGGATGCCGAGCTTCGGCAGCGTGTAGTGGAACAGGTTGTAGGTGCCGCCGTACAGGCTCGCCGAGGACACGATGTGGTCTCCGGCCTCGGCGAGGTTCAGGATCGCGAGCGTCTCGGCGGCCTGTCCGGAGGAGAGCAGCAGCGCGCCTACGCCGCCCTCGAGCGAGGCGATGCGCTGCTCGACGACGTCCTGCGTCGGATTCATGATGCGCGTGTAGATGTTGCCGGTCTCGGCGAGGCCGAACAGGCTCGCCGCGTGCTCGGTGTCGCGGAAGACGTACGAGGTGGTCGCGTAGATCGGCAGGGCGCGGGCCCCGGTCGCCGGATCGGGTTGCTGGCCCGCGTGGATCTGACGGGTCTCGAAGCTCCAGTCGGCACTGGTCATGGTGCAAGGCCTTTCGGGCACGCCGCGCCGACCGCGCATCAGGACACGAATGATCGGGCCTTGCGCAGGGTGGGCCGCGGCAGGGATGGGGGAGGAGCGCGCGCTCGGCGCGCGGACATGCGCGGGTGATGTGCGGAGAGCTGTGTGCGGAAGCCGCTCAGGCAGAGGTGACGGCGCGACACGCGGCAGCCGTCAGGTGCACGGTATCCAGATAGATCCGCGCGAAGAAAGGCGAAGAAGGCCTCGTCACGAAACGTGATCCTGAACGAGCGGAGCGCGGATGTCAATGCCGGTCCGGCCTCCGGACAACGTGGGCGCTCGCGGTCTGGTCGCTCGTGGACACCGCGTGCGGCGCATGCTTTAATCCGCATCATGATCACCTTCGAGCCGGTGCGTGAGACGCTCCAAGGGCCGTCATGACCACTTCCGCCGCGCTTCCCGTCCTCGACGTCTCCCGCTTCCGCGGGCCGGATCGCGATGCCTTCCTCGCCGAACTGCGCGCCGCGGCACACGAAGTAGGGTTCTTCTACGTCACCGGGCACGGCGTCCCCGCCGGACTGCGCGCACGCGCACTGGAGGCGGCCAGGGAGTTCTTCGCCCTGCCCGAGGCGGCCCGCCTGGAGATCGAGAACCTGAACTCGCCGCAGTTCCGGGGCTACACCCGCACCGGTACCGAGCACACGGCCGGGGCCACCGACTGGCGCGAGCAGATCGACATCGGCCTCGAGCGCGAAGCCGTGCATCCGGGCCCCGACGAGCCCGCGTACCTGCGGCTGATCGGCCCGAATCAGTGGCCTTCCGCGCTGCCCGAGCTCAAGCCGATCGTGCTGGAGTGGCAGGCCGAGGCGCTGCGGGTCAGCCGCGAGGTGCTGCGCGCGCTGGCCGCGGCGCTCGGCCAGGACGAGGACTACTTCGACGGCTGGTTCGACGCCGAGGCCGCCGTGAACCTCAAGCTCGTGCACTATCCCGGGCGGCCCGCGCCCGACGCGAAGCAGGGCGTCGGCGCGCACAAGGACTACGGCTACCTCGCGCTGCTCCAACTGGACGAGGTGGGCGGCCTCCAGGTGCGCGGGGCGGACGGCGGGTGGATCGACGTGCCCCCGCTGCCCGACGCGTTCGTGTTCAACATCGGCGAGATGCTGGAGATCGCCACGCGGGGCTATCTCAAGGCCACCGACCACCGCGTGGTAAGCCCCGCCGCCGGCGTCGACCGCTATTCGATCCCGTTCTTCCTCGGGCCCCGTCTCGACGCGGTGGTCGAACCCCTGACGCTCCCGCGGGAATTGGCCGCCCAGGCGCGCGGCGTGACGCAGGACCCGGATAATCCGCTGCTGGCCGCCTTCGGGGAGAAGGCGCTCCTCGGCTGGCTGCGTTCGCATCCGCGCGTCGCGGAGCGCTGGTGGTCGGCGGCCTAGCGTCCGGGTCGCATCGTCGTGTCTCAACGCCTCACCGGACGTCCCTACAAATGACTCGCGTGAATCTCGAGGGGCCGATGGAGCCCGTGGTCGTCGATGGTCGCTTTCAACTGCTGGACAAGCTCGGCTGCGGCACCCGTGGCTGGTCATGGAGCCGGCGCCGACGCGGCTGTGCCCGTCGGCGCCTCCGGACAGTCTCGATCCTGGGACTCGGTATCCCCGGCCGACGGCGTACGCGCGCCCGCGTCTGTGCCCGTGCCCGCGAACGGCAGGAGCCGCGGCGGAGTCCTCTTCGGCGTGGCGGTGGCGCTGACCGCCGCAGCGGGATTGGCCGGTGCCCTCCTGTGGGTAACGCGTGGCCATTCGACGGACTCGTCGGCGTCCGGCACCGGTTCGCCAGGGTCGTCCGCGAGCGCCGCCATTGCACCCGCGTCCACGCCGGCGACGCCCTCCGCGTCGAGTTCGCCGAGCGCGAGCACAGGCGCCGACAGCGCTGCCAGCCTGCTGGCACCTGCGGGGATCGAGACGTTCGTCAAGGCCCTGCCATCCCTGATCGGCACCACGAAGGTCTACCAGCTGACTCTGTACGCTGATTACGCCGACTTCGACGCGCCGAGCAAGTCCATGGCCGGCGCCTACGACGACTACACGTACGAGAACGGCCAGATCACCGACGACACACCCGGAGCGAAGTGGATCAGGGCGAGAACTCAGCGGATGTCACCTCGATCGATTGGAGCGTGATACCCGGCCTGATCCAGAAGTCCGACCAA
>NZ_DASZKT010000198.1:0-1835 GCF_035552695.1 Actinospica sp. | reverse complement strand
CCGATACACACGCGTTCTTCGGGTCGGGAACCCGCGCGGACCCGTCGGCGGTGCAGGCCGGCCGACTCACGGACTCGACCGCTCCTCCCTCCCCGAACGGCGTCGAAGGCCGCGCGATGTTCGCCTTCCAGAGCCCGTTCTCGCTGAAGCCGGGGGCGAGCGTCACGTTGCGCTACGCATACGGCTACGGCCATCCCGCCCAGATCGCCCCACTCCTCGCGCGCTACCGATCGGACTCGTCCGCGCTCGATCGCAGCGAGCGAGCGTGGTCTGCGTGGCTGCCAAAGACCGAGCTTGGCTCCAGCTACACGTGGCTCTCCCGCGAGCTGCAGTGGGACGCCTACACGGTCAGATCCGACTCGACCTACGAGGAGTGCGCGGGTCACCACATCCTCTCCCAGGGCGGCTACTACCAGTACTACTTCGGCGAGAACGAGGCCTTCCGCGACCCGCTCCAGCACATGCTCCCGATGATCTGGTCAGATCCCGCGCTCGCGCGCGACGTGATCGCGTACTCGGCGCAGGAGCAACCGGCCGGCACGGGCGCAGTGCCCTACGGGATGCTCAGCCTCTGCCGCCGGTTCGACCTCGGGACCTCCGACGACATGGACCAGTGGCTGCTGTGGGCAACGAGCGAATACGTCTTCTCGACGCGCGACTTCGGGTTCCTCAAGCAGCAGGTGCCCTACTACGGAGCTGCCGGATCGGGAACCGTCTGGGACCACCTGAAGCTCGCTTTCTTCCATCAGGAGCACGTGATCGGGACCGGCCCGCACGGCGAGTACATCACCGGCGCAACCGGCGACTGGAACGACTTCTCGACCGAGTTCAACCAGATGACCGAATCCGATCTGGTGACCGCGCAGGCGGCTTACGTCTATCCGCGGCTGGCGCGCCTTGCGGACGCCGTGGAAGATCCCGCGTTCGCGGCCCAGCTGCGCACCGCAGCGGCCCGCGACCTCGCGGTCGTGCAGGGCCAGTTCGTACCCGACGGCTGGTTTGCGCGCGGCTACTCCGGCCTGCGCCAGATCGGCGTCGGCTCGATCTTCGAAGAGCCCCAACCGTGGGCGCTGCTCGCCGGCGCCGCCTCAGCCCAGCAGGCCGCCCGCGTGGTCGCCGCATATCGCCGCTTCCTCGCGGGCGTCGGTGCGCCCGCGGGTCCCGCCCGGATCGGCTCGGCTTTAGCGCCGGCCTCCAACGATCCCGGCGCCACCGAGCAGTCCGAGCCGGCGATCAACAACAGCACCGAATGGCCCGGTGGAGCGTGGTTCGCGGTCAACGGCTGGATGACGTGGGCACTCGCGAACGAGGACGGGACCGTGCCGGGCGCCGCCGGCTACGCCTGGGACGAGTACCTGCGCAACACGCTCGCGACGCACGCGACCGTCTTCCCGAATCACTGGGACGGCGTGATCTCGGTCGACGACGAGTGCGCCGCGTACTACCAGTCCTCCCCGGCGAACTGCGGGATCGGACTCGGCACCGGCTTCGGTGTCACGCACGGCTACGACACCCAGATCATGCACCAGCCCGCCTACAGCCTGTTCGACCTGCTCCAGCTGGCGGGCGTTCAGGCCACGGCCGCGGGCTACCGGATCGTCCCCCACCTGCCGATGAGCACGTTCAACATCCGCCTGCCCACGATCGGACTCGCCCAGCGGGCGGGACTGATCCGCGGCTATCTGCGCACAGTCGCATCCTCCGCGGTGACGATGCAGGTGGTGCCTCCACCGGGCGTGGCCGCCTCGCACGCGGTTGTGTACGTGGACGGCTCGGTGGTACCGCACACGGTGGTCGGAGGCCTCGTCCAGTTCTCGCTGCCGACGGCGGCCGGG